>JAFDXB010000032.1 GCA_018268175.1 Bacteroidota bacterium
AGGGATTTTCATTTTTAAATATTAAAACCGACATTTTATTTGCAAGTACATGATCATTGTTAATGCTTATGATCAAAGCAAATAATCCCCAAAAAATAAATATGCTTATAAATGCTGCCAAAAACGAAACCCCCGGTTTAAGCTGCATTACAGCAGAAACCATATACACAGGAAATACTATTGTCCACCATGGCAGGTACAAAGAAACTGCAAAGCTTAAAGCTGCATACAAAATTACACTTACTATAAATTTCATTTTCAGGCTGCTGGTTTAAAAACTATTTTCCATTTAATATTTGAATTTGATACATCATCTTTTTGCATTACCCAAAGAGGAAAGTATTGTCCTTCAACCCAGGTATTAATGAAGTTATCATAAAATTTACTTCCCGGATTGCCGCTTTGCCCACCCGGATAAACTCCAAAACCTTCAATATTTTTCCCCATTGATACTATCATTCTCCAACTCGGCCCATGCTTTGAAGAAGTGGCGTTTATGATATTTTTTCCACCTCCAATCGGTAAATGAAGCCTGGAGAATGCATCTAATTTTGCAAGATGAGTAACTCTGGTATCTTTATATTTTGCCCATTCAAGTTTTCCGTTGGCTTCAGCATCATTAATTTTTGGAAAAGCCTTTTTAAATGCTGCTGTTACAACATCTTCAAGGGTTTCTATATTCCTTGTTGAAATATCATCTATAAATTTATAAGCCGAATCTTTCAAAACCGCTTCCAGCAAAGTTTCCTGCAAAGGCTTCATTGCCATTGGAGGTGCATTTAAGTATTCATCATCATATACAGCTTTATAAAATTCATCCCAAAAAATATCGAATATTGTTGCGCCTTTACTATTAACATCCATCCTTTTATCCCAGTTTTTAAGAACCGAAAAATAATTTTGCATTTGATCGGTTAATTTTAAAACCTGCATATTATTTATCAATATCGGCAATGCCATTTCTGCAAACACATTGTAATTATCTGTTTGCATTTTTTTCATATCCTCAATAGTGATGTTACTTTTTTCACGCAACATTCTGTTGATGATAAACCCACGTGCAGTTGGGTAATCCATCCCTAAATAATAAGGATAAGCAGAATCGGCAGGACGTTGATTTGCGCTACTTACAAAACCACGGTCAGGATTATATTGATAAGGAGTTTCATCTTTTGGAATTATTCCTTGCCACATGTATGAACTGTCATTACCCGGCATTAAAAAATCGCCTTGCTGATTCCATTTTGCGGGCCAACTTCCGGCAGTTCTCATTGCAATATCGCCAGAACGGGAAGCAAACGCAAAATTTTGCCCGGGTGTATGCATATACCCAATAGCATCAAGATAATCTGAATAATTTTTTGCACGGTTTAGCAAATTAAATGTAAGTAATTCTTTGCCCGGTTCGTGCGCCGACCACTTTACTGCAAATGCCTTTTTGCCTGAAGACCTTACATGGTAATTATTATCATACATCACAGGACCGAACCTGGTATATGCAACTGTATCTGTAAAATCAGATTTACCTTTTATTTTAATTTTTTCAATTCTAAAATCTGTTGGAGTCCAAACGCTATCAAAAAAATATGAAGACTTATCTTCGTTAAAATTAATTTCATAGTAATCCCTAACATCTCTGCCACCGTTTGTAACACCCCATGCTATGCTATCATTAAAGCCAATTATTATTGAAGGTGAACCTGGAAATGAAACCCCGTAAGCATTGAATTCAGGAGTTGTGATTTGCATTTCAAACCAAAGCGAAGGCAGGTTCAATCCCAGATGAGGATCATTACATAAAATAGTTGCACCGGAATTTGTCTTACTTCCCGCAACTGCCCAATTATTACTACCATTATCACGATCAGGCTTTTCGGCAGGAATAACATCAATGTCTGCAAAGTTTATCGAATCATAATTAACAGGAGCAGTCAATTCTATTTGAGGTGTATCCACAATTTTTCCGGGAATAATTGGGTCAAGGGAATCCGCAATTGGCGGAAATAATAATTTGTAGTCATGAATATTAAAATATGATCTTGATTTGGTTAATTCAAAATCGTTTTCGCGTGCCGCGAGATCATAAGACATATATTTAAGGAATAGAGCAGTTTTGAGGTTTGACCATTTCTCTGGAAAGTAACCAATTATTTTATATTCAAGCGGAAGCTTGCTATATGTTAATTTGGAAATATAGTAATTAACACCTGCGGTGTAAGCGTCGCATTCAGCTTTTAAGATGGGGTCTGATTCCATTACTTCGACGGATTTTTCTGCAGCGTACACCATTCCCAGCCTTCTGAATTCCCGGTCGTGGTCTAGAGCAGCTTCACCAACAATTTCTGAGGCTCTTCCTGCTGCCGCAAGAGTTTGTAATTCCATCTGCCAAAGGCGGAATTTTGCATGTAAATATCCCTGCACGAAATATGCATCGTTTTCATTGGCTGCAAACACATGCGGAACAAGCCGCGAATCCAGGTAAACATTAACCTCTGATTTCAGATAAGAATTTGAAATTACATCACTAAAATCAAAGTCGCTGTTATCGGCATTCTGCCAGATTCCATGTTGTGGCGAAAGAAGAGCACCAAGCGGTGCAGGCAACAGCATCCTGGTATTTAAAACAATGCATAAAGCAATTGTAATGAGTGCTGTAAGAATTGAAAGAAAAATTCTCATATCAGTTAAATGGCTACTGTAAACTTAATAAATGTTACTTAAATCAATTACATAATTTTGAACAATGCAAAAATCAGAATTAAGTGAACATACAAGAAATATTCTTGGTTTAAAATTACCAACAGATCCACGTTGGGTAAACCTTGCTGAGATTTCTTTAGAAGATATTCTTACCGATCATGCTTACTGCGAACAAAAGGCAGCAATTACCTGTATTTCGTTAATTCAGAAAAACCCTGAAAAAGATTTGCTTGTTGAAGAACTAAGCCCAATAGTTACGGAAGAATGGGGGCATTTTAGAATGGTACTTTCTGAATTAAAAAAAAGAGGACTAAAACTCGGAAGGCAGAGAAAGGATATTTATGTAAATAAATTATTGGAATTTCAGATAAAAGGGGGCTCGCCTACTGAGCGGTTTTTAGATCAAATGCTGATAATGGCTTTAATAGAAGCGAGGAGTTGTGAAAGATTTAAGAGATTGAGTGAAGGAATGGATGATGAATATATGCGAAAGTTTTACAGAAAATTCATGGAAAGCGAAGCAGGGCACTATACATTATTTATTACACTGGCAGAACATTATATTGACAAAACGGTTGTACGTAAACGTTGGCAACAATGGCTTAATTATGAAAAGGATTTAATGAACAGCACAGAAGTAAGAGGCGACAGAATTCATTAGATTTCATACTCAATACAGAATAAATTACTACCATCATGCTGCATAGCATGTCAATTTTATTTTATTACCTCGTTTATTTTTTCCCAAAGTTCATTATCAAAACCTGAAAGAGCAAATGAAGGGTTCCTTTTATTAGATGCCTCTCCCATTCTTATAATTATCATTTTCTTTGAAGGTATAACATATAATCTTTGGTCTGCCGCTCCCATGGCGGCGTACATATCTGCAGGTGCGTTAGGAATTAATGGCCCTTTAAAAACCTGCTCACTTCCCGGCAACATATATTTGTCCTTCCCGTTAAGCCACCAAAAAAATCCATAAGCCGGATTTAATTCTTGTGAAGAATTGATACTCTCGTTAAAATATCTCTTATTTATTATTTGCTCATTTTGCCAGGTACCATTGTTAAGTGCAAGAATACCAAACCTTGCCATGCTTCTGGCGTTGCTATGATAGATTCTGAAAATAAGGCCATTTCTCCAATAGCCTTCCATACCGATTTTATTTTTTAATTTTTCATTAAAGTAATTTTCAAATTTTTTTTCTGATGCTTCTTCTATAACTTCCATTAGTTTTTGAAAAACGTTGTGATATGCCCACCTTGTGCCCGCATCTGCACGGTATGTAAGGTTTCTCTTTCTTATAATTTGAGATGAATTATCAATACCGGAGGTCATTGTCAGAAGATTTCTTATACTTATTTCTTTTATTTTTTCCCAAGGTTCATTTGCCCAGCCTTTTCCCAAAAACATAAATACTTTGCTGTTTATATTTAACAGGTTTTCCTGTTGGGCTATTCCTACAACTGCTGATACCAAAGTTTTTCCGGCACTGTTCCACGGATGATCAGAATCAACTTTTTGCGTTCCAAAATATTTTTCAACAACTATTCGTCCATTAACTAAAATTAAAAATGATGAAGTGTTTTTTTGTTCCAGAAAGTCCAACAATGCGGTAAGGTTTTTTGTATTCCAATTAAGACTTTCAGGTGCAATTGTTGCCCACTCTGAATTATTTATTGGTGGGAAATACATTGATGTATCTGATTGGCCAAAGGCGAATGATGATGAAATCAAGAGTAACAATAATAACTTTTTCATTATTGTAATTTAGGGTATTTATTTAACAAGCCCCGGCGGGGCGAATTGATGTTTCGTGGGACACGAAACATGGCGGAGGGAGAAACAAGGCAGGGGCAGGAAAAATGGCAGTGAGTAAAACATTGTGGCAAGAAACTCTTTAATTGTTGTACGATAAAAATAATTTTCTTAACCGGGTAACGAAAAATATTTCAACTCATTTTCAAAATCTAGTGAGGGAAACCTTTCTTGTATGGCCATAGTTTTTTCCGCATACTTCTTCAAAAACTTCTTATGGGCTTGCGATTGAGGATTAAATGGCTTATGCAAC
>JAFDXB010000033.1 GCA_018268175.1 Bacteroidota bacterium
ACAATGTTGATGTTGTTTTTGCGTGCATTTATTACTACACTTTTGTACCAATTTCCCACTTTGGTTAATACAAAAATGGCAAGTAGGGCAATCACTGAAAACCATACAATACTAAATTGACCGTGAGGAACAATTATCCAGGCTGCAAGTAAAGGCCCGATAGAACTTCCAACATTACCTCCGAGTTGAAATATTGATTGCGCCAACCCATGTTGCACACCTGCAGCAGTGTGGGCCATTCTCGATGATTCAGGATGAAAAACTGAAGAGCCGATTCCAACAAGTGCTACAGATATTAAAATAAGGTGGAAGTTATTGGAAATAGAAAGAACTATTAATCCCGTTAATGTAAACGTCATTCCTACTGCAAGAGAATATGGCTGAGGTTTTTTGTCGGTATATAACCCTACAAAAGGTTGCAATAGCGACGCCGCCAGCTGAAATGTAAGTGTGATAAGGCCTATTTGAGAAAAAGATAATTGGTAACTATCTTTTATTATAGGGTAAATTGCCGGAATAAGTGACTGAATTGTGTCATTTAAAAGGTGGCAAAAGCTAATAGCAAATAAAATCGGATAAACTGTTTGTTCACCCGCGGTGGATTTCGTGTTCATCTAAAAATGCAAAGCTGCAAAGATAGAAAGTCTGATTATTTTCCCTGAATTTGATTTATATGATCAATGCAAGCCTGCCGGCATTTTCTGCAAATTTCAGCACATTTTTTACAGTGTTCATGTTCATGTTTGCTGCATTCATCTGCACATTTACCACAAATTTCAACACATATTTCAAGCATTTTATGAGCAATTTGGTTATCTCTGATCAGAAGTTTTGCTGTTAAGTAACAAATATCTGCACAGTCTCTGTCAAGTTCAATACATTTGGCAAGCATTTCAATTTGCTGTTCATCAAGGCAATCAGCAGCGCAAACCTCACATGTAGTGCCGCATTCAAGAAGAGTATTAATCAAAGCGTGGTGGTTGTGACCACTGTGGTTGTGAATTCTTTGGGTCATGATATTATATTTTATTTGTTTAGTTGGTACAAATATGTTGCCCTAAAGACGATTTATTTTGGATTATATTGCAAAGGATATTATTTTTGCAATCCTTTAAGAATACCGGCTGCGTAGCTCAACTGAATAGAGCATCTGACTACGGATCAGAAGGTTTCAGGTTTGAATCCTGACGCGGTCACACTTTGGACGGAGCAGCATTCTTGCTGCTCTTTTCTTTTTTAATAGTTGATGCACTTCCCATTATTAGCAAAGTGAGAAAGTAAACAACAAGGCTGCATATATGTTTGCACAATATTAAAAAGTAATATTCGTAAAACTTTTATGTACATGGTTCTCTAAACTCTGTGTATTCAGCGGTTAACTAATTTTAGAATAATCTGATATAATTGAATTTTATTAAAACAACCGCAATTGCTGGCCCGGCCTGCAAAATTTACTGCAATCAAGGCCTAATCTTTCGTCATTTAAATTGTATTTAATAAGATATTTTTTATATTGATGATTAATCATTTCAGCAACAGGCCCCTCTCCTCTCATTCGTATTCCCCACCTGCTGTCATTTACTTTACCATCATGGCTTTGTTCAATAAGGTTCCAGACTTTTTCTGCCCTGTCGGGGAAATTCTTATGCAGCCAGTCGTGAAATAAGAATTTAATTGCTCCATTTAATCTTATAAAAGTATAAGCAGAAAATGTGGCTCCATTTTCAGATGCCCTTTTCATAATATTATGCATATCATGTTCATTCAATCCTGGAATCATAGGTCCAAGCATTACACCTGTTTTTATGCCGGCATTGCTGAGTGTTTCTATTATTTTAAATCTTTGAGATGCAGTGCTGGTACGTGGTTCCATTAATCTTCGAAGGTTTTCATCAAGCGAGGTAATTGTAATAATTGCAGATACCAAATTTCTTGAACCCATATCTTTTAATATATCTAAATCATTTAAAATTGCTGCGTTTTTTGTAATTATGCCAACAGGCTGATTAAATTCGTTACATATTTCTAGCAGTTTTCTTGTTAACCTGAATTTTCTTTCTGCAGGCTGGTAACAATCTGTATTGCCGCTTATTGATATTGGTTTGCATTGCCAATTTGGGTTCATTAAAAATTTACGTAAAAGTTCCGGTGCATTTTCTTTTACAAAAATTTTTGATTCGAAATCAATTCCTGCACTTAAATCCCAGTATTCATAGGTGTTTCTTGCGAAGCAATAAATACATCCATGTTCACATCCCATATATGGGTTCATACTGTAAAACATACTTACATCAGGCGAATCAACCTTATTTACAAGAGATTTTGCCGGTGTTTTAATAAATTGAGTTGAAGGGTTAATGATTTCAAAATCATCAATTGATTCTATATGCAGTTTAGTTCTTTCTTGTTTATGGAATTTGTTTGAAGTATTATACTGAGCGCCTCTGCCCTTCAAATAGTTATTGTTGTCTTTCATAGAAAAACAAATATACTAAAATTTTTAGCACCCATTCTTTTTATAATTTAGCTGTTCATAAATATTAATTTTGCAGTTTTGCAATTCACGGCTTCCATTTATGTTTAGTATTTTAACGGGCTCTATAATTATTAGTTTACTTCATGCACTTATTCCAAACCATTGGTTGCCCGCAATTGCAATCGGCAAGAAAGAAAACTGGAACCTTTCTGAAATAACGAACGTAACTTTAATTTCCGCCTTGGCGCATGGCACAAGTACTATTTTGGTGGGAGTAGTTTTGGCATACCTTGGTTCAGAATTAGATGATACATTTACACATTTCACAGAAATAATTGCCCCTGTTACTTTAATAGTAATTGGATTAATTTTTATATACAGGCATCACAGGCATAAACATTTTCATATAAGTAATGAAGTAAAAAGAAAAAAATCAAAAGCTGCAATTATTTCAGCGCTAGTAATTGCTATGTTTTTTTCTCCGTGTATGGAAATTGAAGCTTATTTCCTGCTTGCAGGCGCAATATCGAAATGGCTAGTTGCATTCATTGCAGTTATGTATTTAACAATTACCACTACCGGAATGGTGCTATTAGTTAGATATGCATATAAAGGAATATTGAAATTAAACTGGCATGCTCTGGAACATAATGCAGGAATTATAACAGGAATCACATTAGTTTTAACCGGAATCCTTACCTTTTTTATACATTAAATTTCCGCATTAGCGGTATTAATCAACAACCTTTAACTTTGCGCAAACCCAAACAATGAATAATCGTTATTCAGCAGATAATGGAAAATTTGAAGCATTGTTTCAGCATGCTTCAATGGGCATTTTAGTTTCTGATGACAATGGCGAAATTGTAATTGCAAATAATTTTTTGTTGCAACAATTTGGTTATAACACTGAATCTGAATTACAGGGAAAAAGCGTGGAAATCCTTATTCCTAAACGCTATCATCATAATCATGTAAATTACCGTAATCAATATTCTGTTCATCCAAAGCCACGTGCTATGGGGATTGGCAAAGAATTGTTCGGAAAAAAAAAGGACGGTACTGAATTTCCGGTTGAAGTAAGTTTAGGCCATTATAAAAATAAAACAGGTAATTATACTATTGCTTTTATAATTGATATAACCGAGAGAAAAAAAATTGAGCAAAATGTTATTGACCAGCGACGGGAATTATCGAAGACAAACCAGAAGATTGAAGAGCTTAATAATTCTCTTGAAAAAAAAGTGGAATTACGCACAAGCCAACTTCGTAAACTTATGGAACAAATAGAAGCTTCGCGTGATAAACTTTCAGATGCCCTCAGCAAAGAAAAAGAGTTAAGCGATCTTAAAAGCCGGTTTGTTTCAATGGCTTCGCACGAATTCAGGACACCGCTAAGTACAATATTATCTTCGGTTTCCCTGCTTGCAAAATATACAGAAAAAGAAGAACAGGATAAACGAGACAAGCATATTTTAAGAATAAAGTCTTCAGTAAATAACCTTACGGGATTATTAAATGAATTTTTGTCTATCGGAAAAATTGAAGACGGAAAAATCATAGCTAATTTCTCTACATTTAATATTAAGGAATTGTGCGAAGGTATTTGTACAGAGATGCAGTCGCTTGTTATGAACGGACAAAAGATCAACTATTCACACTCAGGTGCTGAAGATGTTGTGTTGGATATGTCTTTGTTAAGAAATATAATTTTTAACTTACTATCAAATGCAATTAAATTTTCAAACAAAAATGGCAAGATTGAAGTAAGTACAATTGTTGACAAAAAGGTTACACTTATAATTAAAGATAACGGCATCGGTATTTCAAAAGATGATCAAAAGCATTTATTTGAAAGATTTTTCAGAGCAAAAAATGCCACAAATATTCAGGGAACCGGACTTGGTTTACACATTGTAGAAAAATATGTTGAATTAATGAAAGGAAAATTACAATGGAGCAGTGAACTTGGGGAAGGAACAGAATTTAAAATAACATTTAAAAAATAGCATAATATGAAAGACCGCATATTATTGATTGAAGATAATCAAGACATAAGGGAAAACACTGCCGAAATTCTTGAGCTTGCAAACTATGAAGTATTCACTGCTGAAAACGGCAAAGCCGGAATTGAATCAGCACTTCAAAATAATCCCGACATAATAATTTGTGATGTTATGATGCCTGTACTGGATGGGTATGGCGTTTTACATTTGATCAGTAAAAATGAAAAACTTTCAGGGATTCCGTTTATATTTTTAACTGCAAAATCTGAAAGATCTGATTTTAGAAAAGGTATGGAAATGGGGGCTGATGATTATATTACAAAACCATTCACAGATATAGAATTGTTGAATGCAGTTGAACAAAGGTTAAAGAAAGTGGCTCTTTTAAAGAAAAATTATCCCGCAGATGCTGATGGAATGCAGGAAATGCTAAATGAATTCGGTGGTAAAAATGCACTGCATGCAATTACAGAAAACAGGCAGGAGAACCATTTTAAAAAGAAACAAGTGATTTACATGGCCGGTAATCATCCTCAGAAATTATTTTATGTAAAAAGTGGGAAGATAAAAACCTATGTTACAAATGAAGATGGAAAGGATTTTACTATCGGATTATACTCTGAAGGTGACTTTCTGGGATATAATGCACTTCTTGAAGGATCATTATATAAAGAAACCGCTGAAACACTTGATGAAAGTGTAATTGTTGATATACCAATTACTGAGTTTAAAAATTTATTGCTTGTAAACAAAGAGGCGACAGAGAAATTTATAAAACTTCTTGCTAAAAATGTATCAGATAAAGAACAGCAACTTCTAAGCATAGCTTATAATTCTTTAAGAAAAAGAGTTGCAACTGCTTTAGTTACTTTAATGGATAAATACCATGATAAAAAAGAGGAAAAGTTTTCAATTCAAATTTCACGTGAAGACTTGGCAAATATTGCCGGTACAGCCACTGAATCTCTTATTCGCACTCTTGGCGATTTTAAATCTGAAAAATTAATTGAAATCAACGGTGGTAAAATAACTGTTTTAAACAG
>JAFDXB010000034.1 GCA_018268175.1 Bacteroidota bacterium
AAAATCTTACCGAAAAGCCCAAGGTGCAGCCTTACTGTGCCGTTTGAAAATATGAGGAAGAGATATTTTCCCCAGGTATGAATATCAATTAGTTTTTTGCGTTCAAGCCATTTAGTTTCCATTGGGCCATAGCCGCCGGCTTTTATTACGGTCTTTCCAATAAATATCGAAAGCTTATTTTTTAAGAGAAGTATAGATGGACCTTCGGGCATATATTACGCCGATGCAAAGGATGTACCGAGAAAAATTTACATTAAATCAAGCGCCATCGCAAATGAGGTAACTACAAACGGCAAAACCATGCTGCAATAACCTCCGGCAAATGCGTATACTACAAAAAATGCAATAACAGATAAGAAGAAATATATCCAATAAATAGCTCTAGATTTTTTTGCCGCTGTCATGTAAAGTATTTTTGCAAATATAAGATAGATATTTTCTCAGGCAATTTTTTCCTGCAGGAATTAAAAAAGTAAATTGCACATATTATGATTATTCATTTTTACACCAAATATTCCAGTTCTTTTGGCGAAGAAGTTTATTTTAAATTTCATAATAAATTAAAGTCTAAAGAGGCAATTATTTCTCTTACTTATTTAAATCCTGATTTCTGGACTTTGGTTATTCTTGAAGAAGACATTCCATTTTTTCCATACATGGGATATGAATGTTTTGTAAAAGACGCAAACGGAAATCATCGTCAAATTTTCTCTTTCCGTGAAATTGCTTTAAGAAAGCTCACCTCCGCAAAACTTGACATTTTTGATGAGGCATATAATTTTAATAATGAGCCTGTTTTTGAAACACGCCTTTCTCATCTTCTAAAAAATAAGTTTAAAAAAGTTGCCGATAAAGATTTTAATGTTGTCTTTAAAGCTTTTATGCCGCCACTGCCGAATAATAAATTTCTTTGCATTACAGGTTCCGGGAAAAAACTGAAAGAATGGGATAAAAATTCTCCTTTGCTGATGTACAGAAAAGATGATTTTTATACCATTAAATTAAATTTCGCAAAAGAAAATACTGTCTCTTACAAATTTGCAATTTTTGATTTGGAAAAAAATGAAATTGTTGAATATGAGGAAGGAGAGAACAGAGTATTTTTTAATTCCGGAAAAAAAGTTCAAAGTTTTATAAGTATAAATCCAAAATTTAATTCGACTCGCTGGAAGGCAGCGGGTTTATGTATTCCTGTATCTTCATTAAAAACACAAAACGATTGGGGGATTGGAACTTTTACAGCTTTAAAAGAAGTTGTTGATTGGTGTGATAATACAGGTTTGAAACTGATTCAACTTTTACCGGTAAATGATACTGTATCTTCATTTACAAATTCAGATTCATATCCTTATTCATGTATCTCAACTTTTGCTCTAAATCCTGCATACATTGATATTCCGGCTGTAGCCGATGAATATGATTTTGTTATTCCTGCCGAAATAAAAGAACTCACAAAATATCTTCACAACGACTCAGTAGTTGATTTCACCAGAGCCTATAATTTAAAAATTTCCATCCTCAGAAAAATTTTCGAAAAAGGCTTTAAATATTTTAAAGATAATCTTGAATGGTTTGATTTCTTTGATATCAACCGCGACTGGTTAACGCCCTATGCGGTATTTTGTTATTTGCGGGACAAAAATAAAACCGCCGATTTCGCCTACTGGAATGAATATAAAATTTATGATGAAGAAGCCGTTTTAAATCTTGCTGATCCTGAAAATGAAGCTTACAAAGAAATAGCGTTTTATTACTTTGTTCAATTTTACCTTCATCTGCAGTTTAAAGATGCCGTAGAATATGTACATAAAAAGGGTATTATTTTAAAAGGCGATTTGCCAATAGGCATAGACAAAAAAAGCGTTGAAACATGGATGAACCCTCATCTTTTTATTATGGAACTTTCTGCCGGGGCACCACCGGATATGTTTACAGATAAGGGCCAGGACTGGGGTTTTCCTTTATACAACTGGAACGAAATGAAAAAGGATAACTACAGTTGGTGGCGCAAAAGGATAGAAGCTCTTTCAATATATTTTGATGCAATAAGAATTGATCATGTTATTGGTTTTTTAAGAATGTGGTCAATACCAAATGAAACACATGATGGCAGGCTTGGAACTTTTATACCGGCAAACGGCTTATCGCCTGAAGACTTTGAAAATGCAGGAATCCACTTTGACGAAGGAAGGTTTTGCTATCCTATAAATAATGAAGATAAATCGGATGTGATATTGATAAAAAGAAATGAAAAATATCATTTCAGAATCAATATGATGAATACTAATTCGTTCAATAATTTGCAAGCAGATGAACAGAATAAACTAAAAGTGCTTTATCATAAGTATTTTGATATAATGCAAAATGATCTTTGGTATAGTAACGGAATGGAAAAACTTTTGATGATAGAGAGTATATCAAATATGGCATTATTTGCTGAAAATCTTGGCATGGTTCCACCGGTAACTGATTCCATTTTGCAGAAATTAAATATTTTAGGATTGGTAATTCAAAGGATGCCGGAGGATATAGGTAAGCGTTTTGCTGATCTATCTAAAGCATCATATTTGAGTGCTACAATGCCCGGAACTCACGACATGAGTACTGTAAGAGAATGGTGGGAAACAGAAAGGGATAATGTGCAATACTATTTTAATAACATTCTCGGCCATGCCGGAGTTGCACCATATTTTTGTGAGCCCGAAATAGCACGTGAAATAGTAGAGATAAATCTTAGGTCGGCATCTATGTGGAGTATTTTTTTATTACAGGATATTCTTGCAGTGCATGAAGGCCTGCGGAGAGATGATCCTTACAGTGAAAGGATAAATAATCCTGCTGATAATTCCCATAACTGGAATTTTAGAATGCATTTGACTTTTGAAAAGTTGAATGAACAACATCAATTTAATAAACACCTGCGTAAAATGATAAACGATTCAGGACGGTAATGAACATCAGATATAAAAAATACAATTTCAGATTTAAAGATCCGTTCACAATTTCCAAAGGAACAAAATCAATTCAGGAATCATTAATAATTGAGCTTGAATATTTTGGTATTAAAGGTTTGGGCGAAGCACCATATATTAGTTATTACAATAACCCGGTAGATGAGATGATCAGCCTTATTGAAAAAAAGAGAATCTTTCTTGAGAAATTTTCATTCAGCGATCCTGAAAGGTACTGGCATTATTTACATCATCTTTTTCATGATTCTCCATTTTTAGTTTGTGCCCTTGATATGGCGGGTTGGGATATTTACGGAAAAATAAAAAGGAAGCCGTTAGCTGAAATTTGGAATCTCGATATTTCTACTGCTCCGCAAACTGATTTTACAATTGGTATTGATTCAATGGAAAAAATGACTAAAAAAATCAGTGACAACCCATGGCCTGTTTATAAAATAAAAATGGGCTTTACCGGAGATATTGAAGTAGTTAAAGAGCTCAGGAATTTTACAAATTCCCCATTCAGGATTGATGTAAATGGAGGCTGGACGTTGGATGAAGCTATGCGCAAAATTGAAATTCTGAACAAATTAAATGTTCAGTTTATTGAGCAACCACTTGCTACACACGATTGGGAGGGGCATAAGGTACTTTTCAATAATTCGCCTTTACCGGTAATTGCAGATGAATCATGTGTTTCTGAAGAAGACCTGGTTAAATGTATTGATTATTTTCATGGAATAAATATAAAACTTACAAAATGTAGCGGGATTACTCCTGCACGCAGGATGATAGATAAATTACGTGAAGCCGGTAAGTTGGTAATGTTAGGCTGTATGAACGAAGGCGTTGTCGGCACATCTGCGATAGCACAATTAGCGCCCCTTGCAGACTTTGTAGATATGGATGGGCCTTTGCTGCTTGATATGGATTCTCCATTTTCAAATGCCACTTACAACTATACTGAAACCGCCGGATTGGGTTATAATTTTAATTTTGATTAAGCATGACACCTGAAAGAAAAGAAAGGCTAACAAATGTTTTAAATAAAAGGCAACCCGGGCTCGCTGTGGTGCTTGAAAATGTTTCTGACCCACACAATATTTCAGCAGTAATGAGAACCTGCGATGCTGTAGGCGTTCAGGATATTTATATTTTAAATACTGCAATTCCTAAATACAAAAAGTTTGGTAAAAAAAGTTCATCCAGTGCATCAAAATGGCTTTCAGTTCATCAATATCAGGATGCTGATGAATGCTTTAAGGTGTTGCGTCAAAAATATTCTAAAATTTATTCAACACACCTAAGCGAAGATGCAGTTAGTTTATATGAACTTGATTTTTTAGAATCAACCGCACTGGTTTTCGGAAACGAACATGGAGGCTTGTCTGAATCAGTTCTCAGTAAGTGCGATGGAAATTTTATAATACCACAGGTTGGAATTATTAAAAGCCTTAATATTTCAGTGGCATGTGCTGTAAGTCTTTACGAAGCTTTTAGGCAGAAAAATATTGTCGGCCATTATAACGATCCGCAGTTGACAAAACAACAATTCGAAGAACTGGCATCCAAGTGGGAATTATTACCAGAGAACTGATAACATTAATGGCATATCATTTGATTTTTATGCTGTTATGTTTAAAATAAAACAATTTCTATTCATAACAGCAATACTTTTAATTGGTTCGTGTAATGGCGTTTCTCTTAAGAAGAAAAATTTTCCCGATACACCTTATTATAATTTAAATTCACCAAAAATAATTGAGCTAAATTTTGAGCTTGATGAAATTTCAGGTATAGCATATTATCCTAAGGATACAAGTGTTTTTGCAATTTCAGATGAAACCGGAACGCTGTTTAAAGTTCCGCTTAATGCGCCAACAAAAACTAAATCGTGGGAGTTTTATAAAAAAAAGGACTTTGAAGATCTTGTTTTAATTGACAGTACTTTTTATGTTTTAATAAGTAATGGTGACATTGTTAGTATTGATTTTAAAAATGATTCTGTTCTCACCAACAAATTTGATTTTCCTGAAGGCAGTAAAAAGGACAATGAATTTGAATCTTTAATTGTACTTAATGATTCCGCTTTAGCGATTATTTGCAAAGAATGTAAGGATGATAAAAAGGATAAATTAAGCAGATATAAACTAAACTTCAGAGATTCTTTACCTCAATATGTTTCAATGGAGCCTTTATCGCTGAAAGAAGCAGGTAAAAATTTTAAAGGCAAATTAAAACCTTCTGCCGCAGCATTTCATCCTATTACCGGAGAGTTATATGTTATATCTGCCATACAGAATATTTTATGCATTTTTTCTGCGGACGGCAAGTTTGTAAAATCGTATGAATTAAATCCCACTCTGTTTAAACAACCTGAAGGAATTGCTTTTACACCGGAAGGCCATATGATTATTTCAAACGAATATGCCGGTGAAGGTTCTGCTAATCTGTTGCTGTTTAAGAACAAACAATTTTAAATGAAAAAGGGGCTATATTTTTTTCTCTTATGTTTTTTTGTTAGCAATGTTTTTGCGCAAGATAGTCTTGAGGCAAGAATAATTCTTATCGGCGACGCCGGAAAGCTAACTAATGGAAGGCATCCTGTGGTTGATGCAGTTAAATCTAAAATTCCCATTGACGATAAAACAACTGTGGTTTATCTCGGGGATAATTTATACAGTAATGGTTTACCCGATAACAGCCTTCCTACATTTGCGTTTGCCAAAGCTCCGCTTGATTCTCAAATTACAATTGTAAGAGGCACAAATGCAAAAGTTTTTTTTATTGCCGGAAACCATGATTGGGCAAATGCCGGCCTTGATGGTTATAATTCAATAGTGAGAGTGCAGGCATATATTGATTTTTTAAGTAACAAAAATGTAAGTATGCAGCCTCGCGATGGCTGCCCGGGCCCGGTTGCGGTGGATCTTTCAGAAAATACTGTTTTAGTTATGCTCGACAGCCAATGGTGGCTTCAGGAGTATTTTAAGCCGGGAATAGAATCTGATTGTTCGGCTAAAACCAAAGAAGAAGTTTTAGTGCAACTGGAAGATATACTTCAAAAAAATTCGGATAAACTGATACTTTTTGCCACGCATCATCCCTTTAGAAGTTATGGCCCTCATGGCGGATATTTTACATTAAAGCAACACATCTTTCCATTCACTGATATTAATCCGAAGTTATATATTCCATTGCCGGTAATTGGTTCTATTTATCCATTAACAAGAGCTGTTTTTGGTACTTCGCAGGATATTAAACATCCGTTTTACCAAGACATGATTCATGAAATTGAAAAGGTAACCGATGAGTATGATAATATAATTTATGTTGCCGGCCATGAACATACACTTCAATATATAGTTGACAGTTCAAAACATTTTATTGTGAGTGGTGCCGGAAGTAAAACAAACCGTGTTTCAAAAGGAAAAAACAGTTTGTATGCATCATCATACAATGGCTTCGCAGTACTTGAAGTAATGAAATCAAAAAATGTTTATACTCATTTCTACGAAGTAGAACCTGATACCATAAGAGATGCTTTTGATCACTTCGTTCTGAATTTTAAAGAACCGCCAATTGAAACTCCCGACACCTTAAGGCAAGTGGAATATGCTTTTAAAGACAGTGTAGTTATTTCTGCAAGTGATGAATTTAAAAATTGGACAGGTTTAAAGAAAATTGTACTGGGTACTAATTATCGCAAAGAATGGAATACGCCAATTTCTTTTAAAGAGTTTAATATTAAAAAGGAAATGGGAGGTTTTAAGATTGAAAGTTTAGGTGGAGGAAAACAAACTAAATCATTGAAACTAACTGACAGAAGAGGAAAAGAGTGGTCATTAAGGTCGGTGGAAAAGGATCCTGCCAAGGCATTGCCACGAAATTTGAGAGGAACAATTGCCGAAAAAATTCTTTCAGATATGATTTCTGCAAGTTATCCTTATGCACCTCTAGTGGTTAACGATTTAGCTCAGGCTGCCGGAGTGATAAGTGCGCCAACGAAATTTTATTTTGTTCCTGATGATCCTGCACTTGGTTATTACAAGCCATTATTTGCAAACAGAGTCGTAATGCTTGAAAACCGTGACCCAACAGTGGTTGACTCTACTGATAACTCTAAAAGTACAGGTAAAATAATAAACAAAATGCTTGAAGACAACGACCATCATGTGGACCAGGAAAAAGTGTTGACTGCACGTTTGCTGGATATGCTTATTGGTGATTTCGACAGGCATAATGATCAATGGAAATGGGGAACGGCAGACACAGGAAAAGGTAAACTATATTATCCGCTACCACGCGACCGCGATCAGGCATTTTTTAAGTCGAATGGCTTGCTTGTTAAATATTTGGTTTATTCAAGTATGCCATATTTGGAAGGTTTTAATAAAAAAATCAAAAGTATTAAATCTCTCAACTATGTTGCAAGGAATTTTGACAGGTTATTTTTAAATTCTTTAGATAAAACTTCATGGGATACTATTACTAATCATTTCATTAATAACGTCAGCGATTCAGTTATTATGAACTCCATGAAAAACTTACCTGATGAAATAAGAATTTTGGATTCAGCTTATTTAACTTCAACGCTTATTGCCCGAAAAAATGGCCTGCTTAAAAATGCAATGAAATATTATAAATTCATTTCAAAAGATGTTACAATTAGAGGAAGCAATAAAAATGAATTGTTTAAAATATCAGCTCTGCCTAAAGGAATGGCGATTACAGTTTACAAAAAAAACAAGGAATCAGATTCTGCAACGGTAATGTACAAACGGGAATTTGATGAAAAAGTTACAAGGGAAATTTTACTTTACGGATTAAATGGTGATGACAAATTTATTGTTGATCCGGATGTGAAAAGCAGTATTAAACTAAGAATTATTGGCGGTAAAGGCCTTGATACATTTAAAATTGATGGGAATGTAAGAAACCATATTTATGATTTATCGCAGGAAAAAAATGTTGTAATTTCTTCAAATAAAACACGGTTTAATTTTTCAAGCAATCCTTCAGTTATCGCCTACGAACCGGATGCATTCGAGTATGATCAATTTATATTTCCGCAGTTTAACTTCGGGTATAATTCCGAAGATGGAATTCTGGCAGGAGTGGGCTTCACTTCAGTTACACATGGTTTCAGGAAAAAACCATATTCCACAAAGCAAAAATTTTCTTCACTGTTTGCTCCTGATAACCGGGCATTTCAGGCAGAATATTCAGGGGAATTTAATCATGTGTTCAACAAGTTGGATCTTTTGATAAATGGTGCAATAGTGAATCCTACTTTATATAATTTCTATGGTTTGGGAAATTCGACAAAAAATGAATTAAGCGATTACTATTACAGAGTAAGATACAAAATTGTAACAGGTTCAGTGCTTGTAAGAAAAAGAATAAATGAAATTATTTCCTTTTCATTTGGACCTGAATACCAACGTTATTGGGCAGACGCAAAAAATAATAAAGGCAGAATTCTACAGGATCCATTGATGGTTGGGAATGATTCATCTTCAGTTTTGAAAATGAAAAATTATTTCGGTGGAACCGCTAAACTTGATATTGAGTATATAAACAACAAGGATAACCCTACAAGAGGAATTACGTGGTACAATATGTTTAATGCCTTTTCTCCATTAAATGGAATTGCATCTTCTTTTTCGAGTATAAAATCGGATATGACTATTTATGCAAGTGTTTTAGACCCAAGTGAAGTAGGGGCTGTTTTCCGCCTTGGCGGAGGCCATATTTTTTCAGATAAATTTGAATATTTTCAGGCTATGAATCTGGGCTTTGACAATTACTTGCGCGGTTATAGTAAAAGAAGATTCAGTGGCCGCTCAATGGCATACACTAACGTTGAACTCAAAGTAAAACTTTTTAAATCAAGGTCATATATTTTACCGGGAACTGTTGGTGTAATGGGATTTTTCGATAATGGCAGGGTATGGGCAGACAATGAAAATTCAAAAAGGTGGCATAGCTCCTTCGGAGGAGGATTTTATTATTTCCCTTATGAAGCTTTTAAAGTTTCGGCAATTTTAGCATATTCGCAAGAGGAAAAAATGATAAACATATCAATTGGTACAAAGTTTAATTTAACTTTTTAAAAATGAGCGCAAATAATATTTATAAACGAACCGAGCATTTTGTCAAACTTTTGTTTGATGAAAACTTGCTTAAAAGGAACATATATCATAATTTAAAACATACCCGTGATGTTGTAAATTATTCACAGGAAATAGCAGGCCATTATGAATTAACGGAAGAAGAAACTCTGGTACTTTTCATTGCTGCCTGGTTTCACGATACAGGATATTTATCCGGCCAACAAGAAGGGCACGAACAGAGAAGTGTTGATTTAATGCGGTCTTTCGCCAAAGGGCAAGAATTGCCCGAAAGTATAATTGCAGAAATTGAAGGTTGTATTCTTGCTACGCAATTAACGAAAGAACCCGAAACACTTATTCAAAAAATAATTTGCGATGCCGATACATATAACTTTGGAACAAAGGAATTTAAAAAGAATAATCTCAAAGTTTATGAAGAGCTGATGTTGTCAGACAAGCCTCCGGTTTCTAAAAATGAATTCAATCTGCAAACCCTGCAGATGCTAAATAATCATTCATACTATACAGAATATTGCCGGGACCTTTTGGAAAAAGGAAAGGAAAAAAATAAAAAGTGGCTCTACAAAAAAGTAAAAGATTTTGATGCACTTGCTGGCCCACGGATTATTGAAAATGAAGGCCCAAGAAAAGGTATTCAAACTCTGTTGCGTTTAACTTCCACAAACCACATTCGCTTAAGCGAAATGGCAGACAGCAAGGCCAATATTTTGATTTCAGTTAATGCAATTATCATTTCTGTGATATTGTCTGTGCTTTTAAGAAAGTTACAGACCGATCCTTATCTTGCAATACCGACAGCAATATTTTTATTGTCGGCAGTGGCAACCATTATAATTTCCATTTTGTCAACACGCCCGAAAATATCATCAGGAACTTTTGAAGATGATGATATTATTAATAAAAAAACTAACCTTCTTTTCTTTGGTAATTTTTACAAGGTGCCACAAGATAAATATGAAAGGTCTATGCGGATAATGATGGGAGATTCAGACTATTTATATGGTTCCATAGTTCAGGACATATACCAGCTTGGAATTGTGCTTGGAAAGAAATACAAATTGATAAGGCTTGCTTACACTGTTTTTATGATCGGAATCGTATTGTCTGTACTTGCTTTCGGAATTGCAACCTATATTAATGCAAATGCTTTGCCTCCCGAAACGCAAGTTATAAATTCAGGAGGGTCACCTTTTTAACTTTAAGCTATGTTGTTCAACAGAGATTTGAGTTGGTTAGCTTTTAATCATCTTGTTTTGCAACAGGCTGCAAAAAAGGATTTGCCTGTTTATGAAAAACTGAAATTCTTGTCAATTTTTTCATCAAACCTTGATGAATTTTTCAGAGTAAGATATCCCATAATTATTGCACTTGCAGGATTAGGTAAAAAGACTCTGAAAAAGGCCAGCATTAAAGCTGAAGAAGATATGCAGGAAAAAATTCAAGATACAGTTAATGAACACCTCGCAGATTTTGGAGATATTTTACTCAACACCGTAATTCCGGAACTTAAAAAAAATAAAATTTTCTTTTATTACAATTCCCGGATTAAGCCCGAACATTTACCTGAAATAAAAGATATTTTTACTTCAAAAGTTTTAAGTTTTATTCAACCGGTTGTTTTAGGCACAACAGACTCTCACAATTTTTCTCCTGAAAACAACATGCTCTATTTTATAGCAACTGTTAAAGAAAAAACCAGTTCTATTTCCCGGAGGGTTATTATAAATATACCTGTTAAAAAGTTAGACAGGTTCTTTGTGCTTACGCCAATTAACGGGATGAATTATGTGATTTTTCTTGATGATATTATACGTTGTAATATCGAACTTATTTTTCCTTCGTCTGATGTTGAAAGTGTTTACAGTATTAAATTTAACCGCGATGCGGGATTGAAACTTAATAATGAGTACAGCTCCGACATTTTAGAAAAACTTGAAAAAAAATTGAAGAAACGTGATAAGGGACAAACTTCACGTTTTTTATATGAACGCAATATGCCTACTAACCTTAGGTTATTTTTGGCAACTGTTTTTAATATTTCACTTGAAGATATGTTTGAAGGAGGTTACTATCATAATTTAAGTGACCTGAAAGATTTTCCAAAATTTGATGCATCATTGGAGATGCCTGAATTTAAACACTTGAATTATCCGGGAAATTCAGGTGATATATTTTCACTGATAATAAAAAGAGATATATTACTGCATTTGCCATATCATTCTTATTCACCTTTGTTAAGTTTTTTCAATCAGGCTGCAATTGATGAGTCTGTAACTGAAATTTATATAACTCTTTATCGCGTTGCTTCAGAATCGCATATTGTAAACGCTTTAATCAGCGCAGCTAAGAACGGTAAAAAAGTTTTTTGTTATATAGAACTTAAGGCCCGATTTGATGAGGCTAATAATATTAAATGGAGCCGTGAAATGAAAAAGGCCGGTATTCACCTTACTTATTCGCAGCCGAATATAAAAATTCACTCCAAAATTGCACTTGTAAGAAAAAGAGTTGGTGATTCATACATTGACCTTACTGTGTTAAGCACAGGAAATTTTAATGAAATTACTGCTACTTTTTATACCGATCATGTTCTGCTTTCAGCAGAAAAAGAACTTGCAAAAGAAATAAAACTTTTATTTGATTTTTTAAGCGGTAAAATTTCCTCTTCTCAAAAAAGTTTTATGAAACTAAATGAACTGATCGTATCGCGGTTCAATATGTTGTCTGAATTTAAAAAACTTATAAATCTTGAAATAAAAAAGGTAGCCAAAAATAAAAAGGGATTAATCAGGATTAAAGTTAATAATATTGAGGATCCTGAAATCATAAAGCTATTGTACGAAGCTTCATCTAAAGGTGTAGAAATAAGGCTGATAGTAAGAAGCGTTTGCTGCATTATTCCGGGAATGGAAAATTTAAGTGAAAGAATTGAAGTTCGCCGAATTGTTGACCGCTTTTTGGAACATACTCGTTTATTCATTTTTGGTTCGGATGATAAAACAACCGTATTTATGGGTTCGTCAGACCTTATGATGAGAAACATAAGGCATAGAATTGAAGTGTGTGTAAAAATAAAAGAAGATAAAAACAAGAATTTATTGACCGAATATTTTGAAATGCAATGGAAGGATAACACAAATGCTGTAAAAATTTCTAAAGACCTTGAAAATATTATTCCGGAAAGAATAGGTGATGAGTTTAATGCACAAAAGGAAATTTATAAATATTTAGCGAATAAAAGTGATTGAAAATAGCGAAACATATTATGGGTTGTCGGGCCTGAGCAGATACAGGCTGAGAACAATGTTTGTAATAGCAGTGTTTTGGACATTAATTGATCTTATTGTAGTTCTTTTAGGTGGCTTTCAACCGGAAAATTTATCTGTTGCGGCTCTTTTTTTAAGAGCATCAATAGTTTTTGTTTTAAGTTTTGGAATGGGGCATCTTTTTATTTTTACTTTACGAAAAATTTTCAGGAAATATCCTTTATGGATAAACTTTTTAAGTAAGAGCGGAATCCTTCTGGCCGGTGCATTAATTATAAGTTTCATTTTAAATTTTACAAACAACTATTTCATCAACGGTTACACCGCATCTGAAGCGCTTCATCATTTTGTAAAAGAATCTTTGCATTTAAAATGGCTGTTGCAAAAAACATTTTATTGGCTTATGTTATTTCTTGTAACACAACTTTACATTGAAATAAATGAAAAGTATTCACCGGGCGTTTTTATAGATATTTTGATTGGTAAATACTTTAAACCAAAGGTGGAGCACAGAATTATTATGTTCCTCGACTTAAAAGATTCCACACCTACCGCTGAAAAGCTTGGACATGTAAAATACTTTTTGTTTATACGTGAATTCATTTACCATATATCAATGGCAATAATTGAAAACGAAGGAAGGATTTATCAGTATGTGGGAGATGAAATTGTAGTATCATGGTCGGCAACAAAAAATAATTTTAGAAATTGCCTTGTAAGCATAATTGAAGCAAGGAAAAATATTCAGAAAAAAAGCCAAAGGTTCAGGCGAAAATATCATACAATCCCGGAGTTTCGTGTGGGCTTACACGTAGGCGATGTAACAGTGGGAGAGGTAGGCGTAATAAAAAGAGATCTTGCAATGAGTGGCGATACAATGAACACCGCAGCCCGTATCAGAAGCGCCTGCAATGAACTTAATCAAAAATATATAGCCTCAGCCGATTTTATTGCTTTTGGCGATTTAAAGGATTTTCAAAAAGAAAGTTTAGGAATTGTTGACCTCAAAGGCAAAGCCGAAGGAATTGAACTTTTTGCTTTAAAGATTTAATCTTATTCTTGCCAAAATATTTTTTTATAATGGAGCAGACATTAGGAATTGGAACACGTTTACAGCACACACAATATGGCCCCGGCGTAATAATTGGAGTTCGGTATGCAACTTACCTTATATCATTTATTAACCACGGCATTAAGGAAATTGATAAAACAGATTCAAAGCTTGACGAAATAATTCCTGAAAATGTAACAGTAGAAGTTGAAACAGTTTCTGAAGTTGAGAAAAGCCTTTTGAAAATTTTAAGGCAATGGTCAGAGGTTTCTGAAATTGTTCCTCTTGGCGACAGATGGCAGGGTGGGACAATGATTTTGCAAGCAGCAGACAAAACTCTTAAGCC
>JAFDXB010000035.1 GCA_018268175.1 Bacteroidota bacterium
CCGCTTCGCGAGAAGAAAGATGCTGCAACACTTTGGGCGGGAATTAATCAGGGGCTTGTAAACGTTGTCGCCACAGACCATTGCCCTTTTATGTGGGAACAGAAATTATTGGGAAGAAACGATTTTTCAAAAATTCCAAACGGCCATCCTGCTATTGAAAACAGAATGGAATTGCTTTACAGCGAAGGTGTAGCTAAAGGAAAAATTTCTTTAAACAAATTTGTGGAAGTTGCATGTACAAACCCTGCAAAAATATTTGGCATGTTTCCGCAAAAAGGAACTATCGCAATAGGCAGCGATGCTGATATTGTAATTTTTGACCCTAATGCCAAGCATAAGATTTCAGCATCTTCACATCACATGAATGTTGATTACAGTGCTTATGAAGGCTGGGAACTTACAGGAAAAGTAAACACTGTTTTGCTTCGCGGAAAAATTGTAATTGATAATAACAAATGCCTTGTAGAAAAAGGTTATGGCAAATTTATTAAAAGAAAGAGGCATGCTTTAAATAATTCATTCACTTCCTAATAAATAATATAAATGGCAAGAATTATAAAATCGGGGTTAATTCAAATGTCTCTTCCAAAAACTGAAGGTGAGGGCACCATCGGTGAAATTATGGATGCAATGTTCGAAAAACATATTCCATTAATTGAAGAAGCAGGAAAGAAGGGAGTCCAAATCCTGTGTTTGCAGGAAATATTTAATACTCCTTACTTCTGCCCCGGGCAGGATAAAAAATGGTATGACTCCGCTGAATCAGTTCCGGGGCCAACTACAGACAGGCTTGCCGAATTTGCAAAAAAATATAATATGGTAATTATAGCTCCCGTGTACGAAAAAGAACAGCCGGGAGTTTTATATAACACTGCTGCTGTAATTGATGCCGATGGTACTTACCTTGGTAAATACCGCAAAAACCATATTCCGCATACAAGCGGATTTTGGGAAAAGTTTTTCTTTAAACCCGGAAACCTCGGCTATCCTGTGTTTCAAACAAGGTATGCAAAAGTTGGTGTTTATATTTGTTACGACAGGCATTTTCCGGATGGCGCACGTTGCCTGGGTTTAAACGGAGCCGAAATAGTTTATAATCCTTCGGCAACTGTTGCCGGGTTATCACAATACTTGTGGAAACTTGAGCAACCTGCACATGCCGCTGCTAATGGCTATTTTATGGGTTGCATTAACCGTGTTGGTGAAGAAAAGCCCTGGAACCTGGGCCGTTTTTATGGTAACTCATATTTCGTGGACCCACGCGGACAAATTCTTGCGGAAGCAAGCGAAACAAAAGATGAGCTTTTAATATGTGATTTAAACCTTGATATGATTGATGAAGTGAGAAATACATGGCAATTTTTCCGAGACCGCAGGCCGGAAACCTATGAACGTTTAACTGAACTGTAATAGCTGACAATAAATCCTTAATTAAATCTAAAACTAATATTGTGGCAATTGAAAATAACAGGCTTGATGAAAGCCTCTATGCTGAAAATTTTTCAGATATACATCCACCGTTTGACTCATATTCAGCGGCACTTGTAGAAGCCAACAGGTGTTTATTTTGTTATGATGCACCTTGTATGAAAGCATGCCCTACAAGCATTAACATTCCAAAATTTATTAAGCAAATTTCAACTGAGAATATAAAGGGCAGTGCACATACAATATTCTCATCAAACATAATGGGAGCCGGATGTGGCAAGGTTTGCCCGGTAGAAAAATTATGTGAAGGAAGTTGTGTTTACAATTTGCTGGAGGAAGAGCCGATTGCTATTGCCAAACTTCAACGATACAGTTCTGAAATGGCTCTTGATAAAAACTGGAAAATTTTTGAAAGGAAAATTCTTCCTGAAGAAATGAAAAGAAAGATAGCAATTGTAGGTGCCGGCCCTGCCGGATTAAGTTGTGCTCATGTACTTGCCCGTGAAGGAATGGATGTAACAATTTTTGAAAAAGAAAAAAGAGGTGGTGGTTTAATGACTTACGGAATTGCTGCATATAAGGTAACACCTGAATTTTGTGAACAGGAAGTAAACTATATCCTGTCAATTGGCGGCATTGATGTGAAATACGGAAAGGAGCTTGGAGTTGACTTTTCTCTTGAAGAATTGCGGAGAGATTTTGATGCTGTATATCTTGCATTTGGCGTAGGCTTAACGCGGAAATTGAATATTCCGGGCGAAGACCTTAATGGTGTAGTTGATGCCATTTCATTTATTTACGATATTAGAACCCATGATTTTAAGGAGGTGCCTGTTGGAAATAAAGTGGCTGTTATTGGCCTTGGCATGACGGCAATTGATGCTGCTACTCAAGCTAAACGTTTAGGGGCAAGCGAAGTGAGCATCATTTATCGCCGCACGCAGAATGAAATGCCATCAACAGAGGTTGAATTAAATATAGCAAAATTAGATGGTTGCAACATTTGCTGGTTATCTGCACCCAATGAAATTATGGGAGTGGAAGGCAAAGTAGCTGCAATAAAATGCGATGTTATGAAATTGGGTGAACCCGATTCAAGCGGGCGCCGTTTTCCGGAACCTTCGGGTGAACAGTTTGTATTAGATGTGGATATGGTTATTAAGGCCACAGGCCAAACACCGTATTATGATTTAGTAAATGAATACGGCCTTGAGAATAAAAACGGTAAAATCGCCGCAGGCAAAGATGGACAAACAAATTTTGAAAATGTTTTCGCCGGAGGCGATAATGTAAACGGTGGTAAAGAAGTTGTGGATGCAGTGCAGGCCGGTAAAGATGGTGCTGCTTCAATTTTAAAATATTTAAATATTCTTGTA
This sequence comes from Bacteroidota bacterium, assembly GCA_018268175.1. Classification (GTDB taxonomy): domain Bacteria; phylum Bacteroidota; class Bacteroidia; order Chitinophagales; family Chitinophagaceae; genus Ferruginibacter. The sequence goes on from JAFDXB010000035.1 coordinate 2,805, forward strand.
GGTACTAAAAACATTCAAATTTAAAAATATGGCTAGCTTATATACTGATTTTCTTGGAATAAAATCGCCCAACCCTTTTTGGCTTGCAAGCGCTCCGCCAACAGATAAAAAAATAAATGTGTTGCGTGCTTTTGAAGCAGGCTGGGGTGGAGTTGTATGGAAAACATTAGGATCGCAGGTAAAGAATGTTTCTTCAAGATATTCTTCGGTGGATTATGGTGGCCACCGTGTTATGGGATTCAACAATATTGAACTTATAAGCGACAGGCCTTTGGACTTAAACCTTCGTGAAATAGAAGAATGCATAAAATTATTCCCCGACAGGGCAATGATTGTTTCTCTTATGGCAGATAACGACCGCGAAAGCTGGCACGAAATGATTAAAAAGGTTGAGGATACAGGTGCTCATGGTTTTGAATTGAATTTTGGTTGCCCTCATGGAATGACTGAAAGAGGAATGGGAGCAACAGTAGGGCAGGACCCTGAAATTGCAGCTATGATAGTAGAATGGGTGATGGAAAAAGCCACAATACCGGTGATTACCAAACTCACTCCAAATGTTCATTCGGTTGTGCCAACAGGTAGAGCTGTGGTGAAGGCCGGAAGCAATGCATTATCACTAATAAATACTATTCAATCTGTTACAGGAATTGATCTTGATACACTTGTGCCCAACCCGTATGTTGCGGGTAAATCAGTGTTTGGAGGTTATTGCGGGCCTGCAGTAAAACCTATTGCACTAAAATTCCTTACAACTATTTCCCAAGATAGTATTACTAATAAAGTTCCTATTTCGGGAATTGGTGGTGTAACTACATGGAAAGATGCAGTTGAGTTTATGCTTTTAGGATCAACTTCAGTTCAGGTTTGCACGGCTGCCATGACGCACGGCTTCAGGATAATAGAAGACCTTTGCGAAGGAATGGAAAACTGGATGGACGAAAAAGGTTTTAAAACAACAAAAGACTTTATCGGACTATCAGTTAATAATATTACTAATTGGGAAAGCCTGGATATAAACTATCATCATATTGCAAATATTGATCAGGAAAAATGTATTCACTGCGGCCTTTGCTATATTGCTTGTGAAGACACTTCACATCAATCAATAAATCTTGATTATGGTAAGCCATATAACAAATACACTATAAAGGAAGATGAATGCGTTGGTTGTAATTTGTGCCAGTTAATATGCCCTGTTGAAGATTGCATAACAATGGTTGAACACCGGAAGGCGCCTGAATACCTTAACTGGATTGAGTTTAAAGAAAAGGGCCTGCCTTTGAATGATCATTAAAAATTTAAGATGAAGATAAATTCTAAAAGACTTGAAAGGCATTTTAAAGAAATGTCGGAGATAGGAAAATTAGGTGAAACCGGAACTTGCCGACCTGCTCATTCACCCGAGGAGAGGGAAGCATTTAAACTTGCGGCTTCATGGATGGAGGATGCAGGTATGGTAACACGGATTGATAATTTTGGAAATTTGATTGGCAGGTACCACGGCATCAAAAATGATTTGCCTGTATTAATGATGGGATCTCATCTTGATAGCCAGCCTTATGGTGGCCGCTACGACGGAGTGGCCGGGGTTCTAACTGCAATTGAAGTAGTTAAAACTTTACATGACAACAATATAAAACCTGAGCGGCCGATAGAAGTAATTTCATTTGCAGATGAAGAAGGCTGGAGGTTTAACAAAGGCCTTTTTGGCTCAAGAGGAATACTTGGTAAACTAGAAGATGGCGAGCTGGAGCGAAAAGATAAAGATGGAATTTCACGGGCAGAAGCATTAAAATCTTTCGGTTGTGATATAAATAATTTTAAAAAAGATGAATATAAGCCGGGCAGTATTTTTTGTTTTTTGGAATTGCATATAGAGCAAGGGCCGGTACTTGAAGCAAAAGGAAATGAGATTGGGATTGTTTCCGGAATTTCAGGTCCATTGTGGCTTACAGTGAATTTTAAAGGAATGGCGGGCCATGCAGGTTCTGTGCCTATGGCGATGAGGAGAGATGCTTTATTAGGCGCAGCAGAAGTAACTGTGGCATTAAATGAAATTGTGAATCAAATTCCCGGAGCGCCAACGGTTGGTACTGTTGCAACAATGAATGTTTTTCCCGCATCTCGAAATATAATTGCAGAAGAAGTTTCGTTTACAGTTGATTTAAGAGATATAGATCTTGAAAGAAGAAACCGTTATGAAAAACAATTGCGTGAAAAAATAAAAGAGATAGCAGAAAAAAATAAACTTGAATATTCAATTTCAGAAGATACCAATAGCGACCCTAGGTATTGTGCA
>JAFDXB010000036.1 GCA_018268175.1 Bacteroidota bacterium
GCAGGTGTGCAACATGGGTTGGCGCAATCAATATTTCAACTCGGAGGTAATGTTGGAAGTTCTATCGGGCCTTTACTTGCAGCCTGGATAATTGTTCCTCACGGTCAATTTAGTATTTTATGGTTTTCAGTGATTGCCCTACTTGCCATTTTTGTATTAACCAAAGTGGGAAATTGGTACAAAAGTGTAGTAATAAATGCACGCAAAAACAACATCAACATTGTTTCTGTAAACGTAAAAAAGTATTCAACAAAAAAAATTGCTTTCTCAGTGGTTATATTATTGGTGCTTATTTTTTCGAAATACTTTTACATGGCAAGCCTGTCGAGTTACTTTACATTTTACTTAATAGATAAATTCCATGTTTCTGTTCAAACGTCACAGATATATCTTTTTATATTTTTATTTTCAGTTGCAGCGGGTACGCTGATAGGTGGCCCGGTAGGAGACAGGATAGGCCGCAAATATGTTATTTGGTTTTCCATTCTTGGAACTGCGCCTTTTGCACTTCTATTGCCTTATTCAAACCTTTTCTGGACGGGAGTTTTAATCGTTCCGATAGGAATAATTATTTCTTCTGCATTCTCCGCAATTCTTGTGTATGCACAAGAACTCATTCCCGGTAAAGTGGGCTTAGTTGCAGGATTGTTTTTTGGTTTCGCATTTGGTATGGGCGGACTTGGTTCTGCTTTATTAGGAAATTTAGCTGACAAGACCAGCATTGAACACGTTTTTTATATATGTTCATTTCTTCCCTTAATTGGAATTATAACAGGATTTCTTCCAAATATTGAAACGAGAAAGAACAGAAAGATTCAATAAATTATAAAAATTACAATTTTAAATTTTCTTATTTAAAAACTGCCTTAAAACATACTGAAGAATTCCACCGTGCCTGTAATATTCAACTTCAATTTTTGAATCCAGACGAGCTTCCACATCGAAAAATATTGGTTCACCTGTTTCTCCTTCAGCTTTTATATGCAAGTGTTGTAAAGGTTGTACATCATCGCTAATGCCCAAAATACTGAACAATTCCTTTCCTGTAAGTCCTAAAGTTTCTGCAGTTTGTCCATTTATATACTGTAATGGCAATACGCCCATCCCGATAAGGTTGCTTCTATGAATGCGTTCATAGCTTTCAGCTAAAACAGCCTTCACACCCAATAAAAAAGTGCCTTTTGCAGCCCAGTCCCGCGATGAGCCGCTGCCATATTCTTTTCCGGCAAGCACAATTAAAGGCGTACCATTTTCTTTGTATTTTATTGCAGCATCATATACACTCATTTCTTCATTGCCCGGTAAAAATGTTGTATATCCACCTTCTTTTGTGGCTAATTTATTTTTAATTCTCACATTAGCAAATGTTCCTCTAACCATTACTTCATCATTGCCACGCCGCGAACCATAAGAATTAAAATTCAATCTCTCAACTCCTTTACCGATAAGGTATTTACCTGCTGATGATATTTCATTAAAAGAACCCGCAGGTGAAATATGATCTGTTGTAATACTATCACCGAGCATTAATAATGCTCTTGCTTTTTCTATATTTTTTATATGCCCGGGCTCATCAGGCAAATCAAAAAAGAAAGGAGCTTCTTTGATATAAGTTGAATCAGGGTTCCATTTATACACTTCTTCGGAAGGGATTTCTAATTCTTGCCATATTTTATTCCCTTCAAAAATTGAAGAATACGTTTTTTCAAAATCTGAAGGAGCCAACACTTCCGACATTATATCTTCTATTTCTTTATTGGTTGGCCATATATCTTTCAAATAAACGGGGTTTTGATTAGGGTCATAACTCAATGGATCATTTATCAAATCAACATCCACTCTGCCTGCAATGGCGTAAGCAACTACAAGCATTGGCGACATAAGAAAATTCATTTTAACCTGCGGATGAATGCGGGCCTCAAAATTTCTGTTACCCGAAAGCACGGAAGCTGTGACCAGATCATGTTCTTCAATTGCCTTTGAAATATGAGTTGGCAACGGCCCTGAATTTCCAATACAAGATGTGCATCCATATCCCACAAGGTGGAATTTCATTGACTCTAAATCATCAAGTAAATCAGCTTTTTCCAAATATGCAGTAACAACTTTTGATCCCGGAGCAAGAGAAGTTTTTACCCATGGCTTCACTGATAATCCATGTTGCCTTGCTTTTCGGGCAACAAGCCCGGCACCAATCATTACAAAGGGGTTTGAAGTGTTTGTACATGATGTAATTGCAGCAATAACAACACTTCCGTCTGATAAAATATATTGTTCCTGTCCTATAGATATAGCAACAGTCTTCATTCCTTTATCTATTTTTTCCTCAATTTTTGTATCCGGCACCATTGGCTTATCTTCAATAATTGGCACTGAACTTCCGCCTTCGGCGTACCATCTTGTAAGTTGCTCCTGAGGTTTTATATATTTTCTTCCGAAATTATGATGTAACAATTGTGCAAATGTTTCCTGAAATTCTTTTAATAAAATTTTGTCCTGTGGCCGTTTTGGCCCTGCAACAGTAGGTTCAATTTTACTTAAGTCTAATTCCACAACTTGTGAATATTCAATGTTTTCATTGCCGGTACGCCATAATAAATTTGCTTTACAGTAATCTTCCACAAGTTTAACCTGTTCTTCCGACCTGTTGCTGCGGCGCATATATTCTAAAGTTTTATCGTCAACAGGAAAAAATGTAATTGTACATCCAAACTCAGGCGACATATTACCAATCGTAGCTCTGTCGGGAACTGTAAGGTTATTTAAACCATCTCCATAAACCTCTACGAACTTTCCAACTACACCGGTTTTACGAAGAGTATTTGCAATATTTAAAACAAGATCTGTGGCAGTAGAACCGAGCGGAAGCTCACCTGTTAATTTTAAACCAACTACCTGCGGCATGATAAAGTAAATAGGTTGCCCCAGAATTGCAGCTTCAGCCTCTATACCACCAACACCCCAGGCTACAACACCTATACCGTTAACCATAGGTGTATGGCTGTCAGTTCCAACTAAGGTATCAGGAAAAATTTCTCCATTTCTTTCAGCAACTCCCTTTGATAAATATTCCAGGTTTATCTGATGGCAAATTCCCATTCCCGGAGGAACAACCTTAAAATTTGAGAAAGATTTTTGCGCCCATTTTAAAAATTGGTAGCGCTCCTTGTTACGTTGGTATTCTTCTGCTATATTATTTTCTAATGAATATTCTGTTCCGAAATAATCAACCTGAACAGAATGGTCAACAATTAAATCAACGGGAATAAGAGGATTTATTGCGTTTGGGTTTCCGCCTTTTCTGAAAACTTCTGCACGAAGTGAAGCAATATCAACAACTGCCGGAACGCCTGTAAAATCTTGCATCAGAACCCTTGCAGGCATAAATGGAATATCTTTGTCTGAACCAGACGGCTGCCAGTTTATTAGGCTCTCAATATGTTCCTTTGTGATTGAAAAATCATCGAAATTACGGAGCACATTTTCCAATAATATTTTTATTGAAAAAGGTAGCCGGTCAATATTGAAACCTTTGTTTTTAAGTTCTGCTAAACTGTAATATGTATAAGTTGAATTTTTTGTACTTAAAAGCTTCTTAATGTTGTATATATCTTTTGCCATAACCCAATAAAGTTAACTAATATACAACAAGGTTCCAACCAAAAATTCTAACTCATCCGGTTTATGTGGTTTTCACCTTCCATTTTAATTTTCATAAATTGATCAAGATTATCACAAAAAGTATTAATTATTTCAGTTTGTGAACTTTCATTATTTAATTTTTTAAGGAATAATAAACCGCAGAAAAAAAACAAAATATCTAAGTCTGTTGCATTTATATCATTCTTAAATTCACTTCGCAAATCACTTGCATTATTATAACAAACAGGAGAATAGTTTTTGAGAGAATAATTATTGAATCCGTAATTATTTAATTTTTCATGAAATACCGGAATGTTCAATTTTATATTTTCAATAATTGGGTTAAGGGCTCTGAATAAAAAAATTCCCTTTAGGGAATTTTGAAATGCTATAGGAATATTTAATTCTTTCATTATGTACCAACTAAAAACTGAGAATGAATATAATCAGTAACTGCAGCGAGGTTTCCGGTTTCTTCATAAACTTTAAGTTGCCTGTCGGCGCCGGTACCCATTTCCAGCATATTGTGAATATGATTTATGGCATGGCGGCTACCAAGTTGAGGAATAACATCATCTACAAAATCTAACAGTTCATAAATTAAAACTCTTGTATTAACTTCTATCTCTTTCCCAAAATCAATCATACTACCTTCAATACCATATCTGCTGGCACGCCATTTATTTTCATTTAGCAGCGCTCTTGAATACATCATAAAATTCAGATTCTGCATTCTTAGTTTATAAAGTTTGGCGCAAATTGCCTGAAAAAGAGCAGCAATAGCAGCAGTTTCATGTGCAGTTAATGGTATGTCACAAATTCTGAATTCTACGGTGTTGAAGAATGGATGCACTCTCAGGTCCCACCATATTTTTTTTGCATTATCAATACAATTTGTTTTTACAAGAAGTTTGATATAATTATCGTATGCTTCAATGCTTTCATAATAATCAGGTATTCCGGTACGAGGGAATTTCTCAAAAACTTTTGTACGAAAACTTTTATATCCTGTCCGGCGCCCTTCCCAAAATGGGCTGTTGGTACTTAAAGCAAAAATGTGAGGTAAAAAATAACGGGCAGAATTAGCAATGTGAATAGCCATTTCGCGTGTTTCCATACCTACATGAACGTGCAATCCGAAAATCAAATTGCTTCTTGCGGCTTCCTGAAGTTCATTAACTATTTCGCTGTAGCGAACATGGTCGGTAATGAGTTGGCTTTCCCAATGGCTGAAAGGATGCGTTCCGCTGGCACCCACCCAAAGGCCGTGCTCTTCAGCAATTCCGTGAATGGTTTTTCTTAAAGTTGCAACATCCATAAAAGCTTCATCAATGTCGGAACATACATCTGTGCCAACCTCCACCACTGCCTGATGCATCTCAGCTTTTACTTTATCTTTAATTACTTTTTGTCCATCATGAACTATGCGTTGTTCATGGCTGCGAAGTTCTTTGGTAACAGGGTCAATTACCATATATTCTTCTTCAATTCCTAAAGTAAATTGTTTGTAGGCTATGCCTGCCATAGTTTAATTTTTAAGCTTAATATAAATCCATTTTCAATGAACTTTTTTTAATAAACTCTCCCCAGGTTAAATTATCTCTTCCCGGAACATGATTTTGAGCTCTTTCAATTGCATAATTTGCGAGTGTTTCAACAACCCATTCAAAATTTTCTTCACCAACTCCTGATCGTTCAGCATCAGGTGCAGGGTTACAAAAATCAATTGCATAAGGAATTCCATCTCTTAAAGCAAGTTCTACAGTATTAAAATCGTAGCCGAGATATTGATTTATTCTCAAAACAATATCTTCCATCATCTTTACCTTTTTGCTGTCGGGTTTAAAATCAGCAGCGTATCTTAAATGATGAGGATTTCGAGGTTCGTAAGACATAATCCTTAC
>JAFDXB010000037.1 GCA_018268175.1 Bacteroidota bacterium
ACGTTGTCCTTCTTTCAAATTATCCCAACATTGTGCTTTTGCGAGTTCTAATTCAATTTTACCATTTACCAATTTATCTCTTAATTCTATGAGTGCGTTATATGTCAACATTTTAATTTTGGCTTATTGTATTTCGGGACGAGAGTTCGGATAAACTTGCTGCTAACGTTTTTCGGCTTTGCGTTCGGGCGGGCTTTTTAGCACTACGCTTGATACGAAGAACCGCACATCAATTATACACAAAATTGTCAATAGATGCACGTCACCCCGCCTGACGCAAAACCGATGTTGGCAGCTGGGCTTTTATTTTGTCAAGTTGGTCAGTCTTTCTTTTTCGTGTTTCCATTGCTCCACAACGATTAGAACAAGTTTTGTTACTTCAAACATTGTTTGTGCAAAGTCAAGTTTGTCGTCAATTTTATAATTGTCAGAACTACCAACATTGATTTGAAAACCGAAGTCCTGTTGTCCTTTGGTCGTCATTGTCGGAATAAAATGCCTTTCACTTAAATGAATATAACTACATGTGTCTTTGTATAGTTTGTGCGTCCCGGTGAAATATTTATCAAGTTGCTTTGATAAGTAGTTGTCGCTTAACTTTTGTCCATTGATGTCTTTGTAATCTCTAATCTCTTTGCCGCTAAGAAAGTGTAAAACAAAGTCGTTTGAGTCGGCAACCAAAGTCGAAGCGAAAAACCGAAGTGCGTTGTCAAGTTGTAACCTGATAAGCGAAACAGCAGTCAAATAGTTGTTTGATGTTGCAAGTATGTTGAAAGCATCGCAAAGCGAAATAGCTCTATTGTTTACTGTCAACGCAAAAAAGTCAAGTGTCATTATCTTTTGGTTGCCAGCTTTCATAATCCTCTCCGAACTTTTTATAAACTCTGTTTTGAAGTTGTTCAGGTCGGTTAGATTTTTTTTGAGTTTTTGTGTGTCGGTCATGTTAGATAAAGTTAAGAATGCCGAAATGTTAGTAGTAAGCTGTCGGATAATTGTCAGTCCGTTAACCAGTCCTTTTAGACGCTGAATTACTGTCCCCCGACACCGAACCAAATTAAAAAGAACTGCTCTAAAAAACTTACGTCAAAGTCTGCCGAAAAGTCCTAAACGGGGACAGTCATTCAACGTCTTTTTGTTACTCCGTCAATGTGCTCGCAGTCGTCCGATAGCCTTGCTGCCAACGTTAAAGCATTTGCGATGGCATGGCAATAGCACACTATCAGCCGGAACAAATGCCGATTAATTTACTGATGTTGAAGTTAAGAACTAATGACCAACAGCGTAATGTCTGCCGAAACCAAAGCTGAAAAATGATTTACAGCCGATTGCTTCATTGTCCAGCCATGCTATTGCAAATGCCTTGTTAGCACCAGTAATTTAGTCAGAAAGCTTTTATGTTTTTTAAGTTTATGCCGGTTAACATCTTTAGTCCGTCAGCAAGATTCGGTGAAATAAAAATGTCGTTAATACCAAACTCATTTATGGTGAAATAGTCGTAATCTGGGAAATTTTCATTCAAGAAGATTTTCTCCGCAAAAATGTAAATGTTATTGCCAGTATTCTTGAGGCGAAACGTTTCAATTTCCTCATAGGATGCGAAAGTTACTGGGCGTTTAGTGTCTTTATTAAAGTAGCCATCTTGTAAATAAAAAGAAGATTTTTTTATATCAATATATTCGTTTGCATTTGTCAGGCTTTTGAAGAAATAGTAGTCATCATAGTCAATATTTTTTTGGTTTAAAATTATAGGATAGAACTTATGCTTACCTATATTGAACTGCTCAAGAACAACTTTTGCCTTTGTACTTACTATCAGTCCGTATTGTTCTAAGAAGCTCCCCTTGATAAAGTCCGTCAACTTTGAGGAAGAGTAAAGAAAAACCTTTACAAGTTCTGGTAGTTTGTCAGGCAAACCATTCTTCTTAAGCACATCGTCGAATTGTGTAGCAATAGGTTTGTCAGGCATTTCCAATTCAAACGGCTTGCTCCAGTCCCATTGTTGCATTTTCTTCTGCATATCTGCGATCTGTGGAGTAATCCATTTTTCTACTTGGTCGCCAGATTTGGTTTTCTTGTTTCCTGTCAGTTCAAATACTTGATATTCTGAGATATTGTTCATTGAAGTTGCGGAGTGTCACTTATTATTGGTGCTAACGTTTGCAGCTTGGCGAAGTGGCGGTGGTTGTGTTCCGTCAGCTTGGTACTGCTGCTGATAGTTGTTTTGCAGCCGAAGTTAAGAACTAAAGATGAGTAATGAACTGTCTGCCCGAACCACAGCTTGGATATCCACAAATGATGATGATACTTCCTTCAGCCGCCATTTTGCCAAACTGCGTGTTGGCAGAAGTTATTCTATGGATGCGGTATACAAATTTTTGTTTAAATTTCTCTAATTTAGGAAAAGGAATGATGTAATGTTTTAATAATTCGAATAAAAAAAGAGGCTGCCAAAAATTTTTGAGGCAGCCTCGGAAGTCTACCCAAAGTCTTTGTCTGAAAGCTTATGCTTTTCTTTAAATTGTTGTTTAATTTTAGAATATCCGCCAACGAAAAATATTCCTACCGGTGTCATTAAACAAACTATTGCTATTAAGAAAATGGTATCCTTTGTACCCAGTCTAAAGATGAAAGCAATTAACAAAGCCAATAAGAATGAAATACTAATATTAACTACATAATATACTAACGAACTTTTAAGTATAAATTTTTGATAGTTATATATAAAGTTTTTTTTCATAGTTTAGCGGTTTATTATTGCTTGTCCTATTATGCTTGCGCAAGAGTGTCCCGCAGCTCCAGCAATGCCACAAGCAACTGCTCCAGCTGGTCCGCCAGCAGCCGTGAATCCAACTATGCCCCATCTTACTGCCCCAGCCAAATCAGAAAGCCCAATTAAACCCCACCTTAATTTTAGTGCTGGTATTATTGGGTTAATTTCATTCTCTGATAAGTAGGGGCCACCCTTTTGTTCACTTTTTACCTGAAATAATGAAGAGAAAGTAGAGATAAATTTAGTATAATTCTTATCCCAGTATTCTATTGAATTTTGTGATACAGAGACAGCAATACCACATATTTTTCTTTCTACCTCTTTATCTAATTTTTCCGATTGTAGTTGCAATCTTTCATTTTGAAGTTTATATTCTTCAAATGAAATTTGTTCATCAATAAAACTTGTCAAGTTTACTTGGGCACTACAGATGATATTCTGTGCTTCTTTAGATAAACTACTAATGTTTTTACAAATATCTTCTTCTATAGATTCTTTTGAGAAGTCCTCAAAATTCCCATCAAAGGAAAGTTGAACAATTATTCCTTTTTGCTTGAAATAGTCAACAATAGAGTTTGAAAACTTCGTTGTAAACGATGTCCTATCTAGTGTTACATCTTTTGATAATGCATTATAAGCATAATCTAAGGCTTCATTATGCCATTTACCTATTGTACTTGGATTTTCATTGATGTCTTCGTAGGAAACGAATTTAACATTAAAGTGTTTGTATGAGTTCTGTCCAAATGAAGTTAGGCTCATAAAAGTGACTAGTAATAACAAAATTGATTTCATAAGTTAAAATTTAAATTTTACTCCTACCTTCAGAATTAAAGTGCTGTGTCAGAATTTCCACTTTTAGCATTTTTAGCTTTTGTATTCGCCTTCCTTTTTTTAACGCACTCGTAGCTTGGAAGTGTTTCAACTAATTTCTGCCAACGTTGAAGTATTGGCGATGTGGTGGAAATAGAATTACTTCAGCCCAGTTTACAACAAATGCTCAACAGAATTACAACTGTTGAGCATTTGCACTTAAGCCACCATATACGCCAATGCAGTGTTGGCAGAAGTAGCTATTATTATTTTTTTTTGAAGTAGTTAAAGCAAATCACAATTGAAATTGCTGTAATTATGCATACTGCCAAAGATTCTCTGTTTACCTTGTCAAATAGGTAGTTTAAAACAACGCAGATACTAAACCATTCAAGAAAGCTTACGAAGTAAAATAAGATTTTACTGCTATTTTTAAACTTAACATAGGATTTTAGTAATTTACACATTTTGGCTAATTCATTATCGTTTGTATTACTGTTTGTGTATATATGCTTGTCGCAGATTGATAGCAAGCTCCAACCAATCCAGCTGCGACAGCACCTTGTGGCCCACCTATCGCAAGTCCACCACGTCCCCAATTAAATGCCCCCCAAGCATCAGACAAACCTACTGCCCACCAGCGGATTTTCAAAGGCTGTTCATAAATTTCATTTAATGAAGGTCCTTTTCCTGATTGCTCCACTTTATTTAATGCGCTTATTCTAGAGTACATAGATTCATAATTTTCATTCCAATATTCATATGAGTTTTTAGTAATTGAAGCTGTTAATCCGACAAGAAATACTTCGTCCTTATTTTTTAAAGACTTTCCATTTGAAATAATTGAATTCCTCTGGCTTGCTAATTCAATTAAAGATATTTTTTCATCCCTAAAATTATCTATATTCATTTGAATTTCACAAATGAGCTTTGCACAATCTGACGAAATATCACTTCGTTTATCACATATTGTTTCGGGTTGCTCTAAATACCATTGTTTGAAATCTCCTGAGAAATATAAACTTGTCTCAATGCCTTTTTTCTTCATAAATTCTTGAGTGATTTGTGTAGATAATATTGAGTATCTACTATCAGTTGCTCCAATTCCGTTACTAATGAGTTTATTTAAAGTAAAATCTAAGCATTCATTATGCCACATTCCTAAAACGTTTACGTCAGCATTTTTACTCTGTGAAATAAAACTCTCACTCGTTTGTAGGCTTTTTATTTGAAAAGCCTTGTCAGTTTGTCCTTTAACTTTCACTTGGAATACGATAAGCATTGCAAGTGCTAAAATGATGTTTTTTTCATTTTCATTTTTTTTATTGTTATATTAATTAATTGCAGGTCTCTGCTATTTCTGCCAACGTCCAGGGCTTGCTGCTGTGCTGGGATTTGAAGCTCGTCTGCCCAACCACTGAAGCCCACTAGAAGTTTTATTTATAAATATACCCAGAATTATTATTAGAAAATGGTCTGCCCATAACCGCTGCTTAATAGAGAACAAATGCTGAAAATTTATTCGTCTGCCAGCATAGCAGCAAACCCCATGTTGGCAGAAGTGCAGTCAGTATGCTTGCACTAATACTTCTGTTGGAATATGCCATTTCTTATGCAACTGTCTGATCATGTCCAATGAAAGCTTTCTCTTTCTATTTAGAATTTCACTGGCACGACTTTTTTGTCCTACTATGTCCGCTAAGTCTGTTTGAGTAAGTCCGGATTGCTCCATGCGAAATTTTATAGCTTCGATTGGGTCGGGTAAGTCTATTGGGAATTTTTCGTCTTCATATTTTTCAATTAACAGACTTAATATTTCTAATTCGTCACCCTTAGGAGTACCTTTCTTTGCATCGAAAATATTTTCAAGCCGAAGCATTGCTTGCTCGTAGTCTTTCTTTGTCTTGATAGGCTTGATATTCATTTTAAATAGTTTTTGCGTTTATTTTGTCATACTCAGCATGTGTCCCGATAAATCGGATCCACACCATTTGATAGTCAAAATTTATTTTTACGATAAGTCTGTACGTGTTACCTTTTATATTGAAAACAACTCTGTCACTGCCAATTATACTTACACTTGGATACTCTGCTTTTATCTCATTTGGATTAGCCCATTCAGCTTTAGAAGTCTCCTGAAACCAGGCTTTTAATTGTTGTTCACAATCATTATGTTTTTCCCAAAACTCTCGAAGTATCTTTTTTGCAATAACTCTCAACCTTGACGTTTTGTCAAAAATAGGTAAAAGTTACCAAAATGGGAAATTTATTTGGCTGCTTCAATTAGAGAAGAGGTTTGTCTAGCATTTCTGCCAACGTTTTCGGGCTTTGCGTTCGGGCGGGTTTCGGAGCACAAAATTGTCAACCAGCACTGAACTTGAATAGAAGCACAATGCTCCAAGTTTGCACGTCACCCCGCCTGACGCAAAACCCGTGTTGGCAGCTGGCTTTCTGTTAGTATATAATGTTCTCAGAATATTCATTGTCGAAAAGAGATTTTTGATTGTCCTTATTATTTTTGAAGTTTTCAAAGTCCAACGATTTGAAATTAAAATAATCGTCAATACTTATTCGCCCGTTTATATTAAGTTCATTTGGAGGATTGTAAAAGAAGTCAAGCAATGAAGTGATTGCAAAAATCAGGTAATACCTAAGGTTTGCTGTAAGATTCTCAATGTTCGGTTTTATTGCTGCTTCGTGGACAATTTCATTTCTAATTCTGTAAATCCTTATTAAATGTCCTTCTAAATTGTCAATATGGTTAAGAATATAGATTTTGAATGATTTGTCATTAGTTAGAATTTCATAGAATGTATTTGCCCTGTATGAAAGAAGTGGTTCAGTCTCTTTATAGTTATTCCTAATGAAGTCAAATGTTGCTGGCTCTAAAAGATAATTAATATCAGTAAGAGATTTAAATGTCGGCAGTTGGCTTATAACATCACCTTGTAATAATTCGTTGTGAAATTCAATTAGATTTCTCTTAAAGTATGTTAGGCTATGAATTTTAGTAAAGTAATTTTTGAATCTATGGAAGGTCGAGGAAGAAACGTAATAGTTTGAAAATAAGTATTCAATTCCAATCCAATAGTTGATAAACTTCTGTTCGATTTCAATGGATTCTGTCCCCAAGCGAAAATATCTAATAGCGGATTTTATCTTTTCTTTTGTTTCGTGTGCTATTAATTGGTTTTCACGAATTGAAAGGAATTTAATTAAAAATCTATCGTATATCTCGGGGCTTGTTTCAACTCGTCCATCTATTTGATAGAATATTCGTTGCTTCTCAATTTTTGTAGGGTCGTTGTTACTAATCAATAACGCTGTTTTGAAAATTTTCAAACTTCTTTCCGTATAGCCGAGTTTAACTATGTCCAAGATTTCAGAAACTCTTGCTCTTGCAAGTTTCACTGCATCATAATAGTCAAGTGATTCAACCTTAATATGAAAAATGTCGGGATATTCCTTTGAAGATTCACTGTAAAAAGAAAGAAATTCTTTGGGGGCAGTGGATTTATATTCGTCAATAATTTCAGGGCTTAGTAATTCAGGAATTCTCTTTCTCAGCAACTCTAGTTCAATGTTTGAAAATTTCGCTTTAAGAAATACTGAAAATGTTTCAGGAGATTTGTTTTCAACCACCTTGCTAAACATTTTTAAACTGTTATCGAAGGTATGTGTCGAAGGTTTTGAAAACAATGAACGTGCTAAATGGAATAAGAAACTTTTTGAATAACCCCAACTACAAAGTTCAGAAATAAGATACCCAAGTAATCTTTCAGTGGTGTCGTATTCTTCTAAACCAAATGGAGTGATTGAATTTAATCGTTTAATCTCATTGCCTAACTTTTCAAAGAGAATAGTTGAATATGATTCATTTTCCGTCAGTATAGTCCTTGACGAATATAAAAGTTGAATATACTCTTCTTTGTTACAGTCATTTAATATTTTTAGAAATGAATTCTTTGACGTTTTCAGAAACGACAGTTCACTTTCATTTTTCAAAAGTTTTTTAAGTTCATTTATTACTGATTCTACTGTCTTAAAATCCTTAATCTTTTTACTGTGCCAGTCAAGAAGAACTTGACACAATTCTTCAATTGTTGTCTTGGGATTATTAAGTCTGACTCTGTAACTATCAAGTGTCCCATAGTATGTTAGCTCACATAGTCTTTGAGTGAAGTAATACTCTGCTGTCGAGAAGCAATATCTTTTTTTATATCTCTGCATTTCTTAGTTTGTCTGTCCTTTAAGCTTGCTGCCAACGGTTTTCGGCTTGGCGAAGGCAGGGCTTTGAAAACTGTCAGCCGAAATTAAGCTCAAATGTTGATAGAAATACAAGTGTTTAATTACTTCCGTCTGCCCTGCTTTTGCCAAACCGATGTTAGCTGCTTGTGCCTTTTCTCGGTCATTTAATTTTCCAGTTAAAGTATCAATTTTAAAAGTTGAAACCAAAAGAAAAGAGATACGACTATTAGAAATATCCTTTGCCAAATTTTCCTTTTATAATTTCTTTTGTCAAGCTCCCAAAATTCTTTCAGTGGGTTAAAATGCAGAAAAAAGGAAATTGGAAAGAAAACAACTATCATAATCATTTCAGCAATAGTGTAACTTTCTGTTCTATTTTTCTCAAGTTGTTGTGATTGTCGGTTATAGAATTTTTCAAGTACAATAATTCTTTTTTCTTTTTCTATTTGAATAGTCTGTTTAGTGAAATTTCTTTTATATAGTTCTTGTTCTGCTAATATTTGAATTTCTTTTGCCCATTTTTCATTGTTACTAATAATATTTAGCAATTCTTTTGTTTGTCGTTCTGCAACAGGTGGGTTAAATTCCATTTACTGATAAAGTTACAATCAATTATTCGTTAGTTGGAATGTCGTCTGACTCGTATTCTAAATTTCAATTGTTTGTCTAAATGGTTTGTTTACCTAAAGAGTTGAATTACTGTCCACCGAAAACTAAAGCCGAAAAAGAACCCCAAGTTGATGCCTTAATGTTCAGTCAAATCAAAGTTGTAAAGTTGATGTGGGCAGTCATTCAAGTCTATAAATGATTTTCGTTTTGTCAGACTGTTGAGGTTAGGGTAGTGGTCGGATGGCATAGCAGCTAACGTTTTGGCGCTTGGCGCAGTGGCGGATTTCGGAGCACAAAATTGTCAATACACCACAAAAGTTGATGCGAGGTAGAATGTTCAATTAGCCACTTCACCCGCCATTGAGCCAAACGCCTGTTATAGCCAGTGCTTCCTGTTATTTTCTGTTTATCCGTAAAGTTCTTCAAGTTCTAGTTTTTTAATTCTTGATGTTATTGCACCCCTTGTCCG
>JAFDXB010000038.1 GCA_018268175.1 Bacteroidota bacterium
GATTTCTTGATTTCTTGATTTTGGATTTTAGATTTTTTGATTTTTCCTCAATCTCACAATCGTCAATCTAAAATCGTAAATCGTAAATAATTTTAGATTTTGGATTTCTTGATTTTGGATTTTGGATTTTCAATAGTCACTCAATCGTAAATCTAAAATCGTAAATCGTAAATAATTTTAGATTTTGGATTTCTTGATTTCTTGATTTTTGATTTCTTGATTTTGGATTTTGGATTTTGGATTTTAGATTTTTTCATTTTTCCTCAATCTCACAATCGTCAATCTAAAATCGTAAATCGTAAATAATTTTGGATTTTGGATTTTGGATTTCTTGATTTTTGATTTTGGATTTTTGGATTTTCAATAGTCACTAAATCGTCAATCTAAAATCGTCAATCTAAAATCGTCAATCTAAAATCGTCAATCTAAAATCGTCAATCTAAAATCGTAAATCTAAAATCGTAAATCGTCAATATAATTTTGGATTTCTTGATTTTTGATTTTGGATTTTTGGATTTTCAATAGCCACTAAATCGTAAATCTAAAATCGTCAATCTAAAATCGTAAATCTAAAATCAATCTAAAATCGTAAATCAAAAAATCGTGGCATCCTTCTTAAATTTGATAAAAAAATCTAATGAAAAAATTATTAATCCTCACAATAGCCATCACCCTTTCAAACTTTTCATTTTCTCAAGACCAACCTTACAATCCTAACGCAAATGCAGAAGCTGATATTCAGGCACTAATTGCTAAAGCTTCTAAAGAAAAAAAATTCATCTTAATTCAGGCCGGAGGCAACTGGTGCAGCTGGTGCCTTGAATTTTACCGCCTAACTAAAGAAGATAAACAACTCGATTCCGCTATAAATAAAAATTTTCTCCTCTACCACCTTAACTACAGTAAAGAAAATAAAAACTTGCCTATCTTTAAAAAGTACCAATTTCCTCAAAGATTTGGATTTCCGGTGTTTATAGTTTTAGATATGGATGGAAACCTGCTACATATTCAAAACAGCGAATACCTCGAAAACGGCAAAAAAAGTTACGACATTAAAAAGGTTCTGGACTTTCTTGAAAATTGGACGCCTCAAGCTCTTGACCCTTCAAAATATTAATTATGGTTAAAAAGTTTTCAAGTTTTATTCTTCACCCTTTTCGCTTCAGGCTCTATATGCTCAAAAATTTACCCGCTGCTTTGTTCAGTGGCGTAAATGTTGAATATCTCGATAACGAAAAATGTATCGTTTCTATTCCTTTTAAATGGTTTACACGAAACCCCTTTAATAGTACATATTTCGCAAGCCTTTCAATGGCAGCCGAAATGAGCACAGGAATTTTGGCCATGGCGGGTAACTACGATAAAAAACCAAGAGTAAGCATGCTCGTTACCAGAATTGAAGGAAGATATTTTAAAAAAGCTACTAATAAAACAACCTTTACTTGCGAAGATGGTAAATCTCTTGCATCAACTATTAATTATTGCATCAGCAATGATACTTCGGCTAATTATTCCGCCCGCTCTCGCGGGATTGATAAAAATGGTGATATAATTGCAGAATTTGTAATAGAATGGAGTTTTAAGCCTCGTATAAAAAACTCTGTTTAATTTTACTCTATAATATGGCAAAAGAGTTACGCAGACAAGAAGCTTTAGATTATCATTCAAAAGGTAAACCCGGTAAAATTGAGGTTATCCCTACAAAAGAAGCAAAAACACAACGAGACCTTTCATTAGCTTATTCTCCCGGCGTTGCCGAACCGTGTAAAGAAATCGCTGAAAACCCGGAAGATGTTTATAAATATACAGCTAAAGGAAACCTTGTTGCAGTTATATCTAATGGTACCGCAGTTCTCGGATTAGGAAATATTGGCCCGGCCGCAGGAAAACCTGTTATGGAAGGAAAAGGAGTTCTCTTTAAAATATTTGCTGATATTGATGTTTTTGACATAGAAATTGATGAAACTGATCCTGTAAAATTTGTAAATATTGTAAAAGCACTGGAGCCTACTTTCGGCGGTATAAACCTTGAAGACATAAAAGCCCCGGAATGTTTTTACATAGAAAATGAACTGAAAAAAATTTGCAATATTCCCGTAATGCACGATGATCAGCACGGCACAGCAATTATTACTGCCGCCGCACTTATCAATGCTCTTGAACTGCAACGCAAAAAAATAGAAAAAGTAAAATTTGTAGTTAATGGCGCAGGCGCAGCCGCAATGGCATGCATAAATTTATATCTTTCCCTTGGCGCCAAGCCTTCAAATTTTATGGTTTTTGATATTAATGGAATTTTATACAAAGGCCGTGAAGATGTTGAAGACGTTAAACATATTATTTGTGCCGATGCTAAGTACAAAGATTACGACCTAGCAAAAGCTATGAAAGATGCAGATGTATTCATTGGCCTGAGTGTGGGTAACGTTGTTACACAAACGATGGTGAAATCAATGAATAAAAACCCTATCGTTTTTGCTCTTGCTAACCCCACGCCTGAAATTAGTTATGAAGAAGGTATGGCTGCAAGAAAAGATCTCATCATGGCTACAGGCAGAAGCGATTTTCCTAATCAGGTTAATAATGTTTTAGGGTTTCCATATATCTTTCGCGGAGCCCTAGATGTAAGAGCTACTCAGATTAATGAAGAAATGAAACTTGCCGCTGTTTTTGCACTTGCCGGCATGGCTAAATCCTCAGTTCCTGATATTGTTAACCTTGCTTATAACCAAAAAGAAATTTCTTTTGGGCCTTCATACATAATACCTAAACCCGTTGACCCCAGGCTTCTTGCTGTTGTTGCACCTGCAGTGGCAAAAGCTGCAATGGAAAGTGGTGTTGCACGACAACCTATTATTGATTGGGATAGCTATGAAAGCAACCTTAATACAAGGCTCGGCCTTGAAAACCAACTGAGCCGCGTACTTGGCGCTAAAGCCAGGAACAATCCTAAACGTGTAGTTTTTGCAGATGCTGAAAACATTAAAATATTAAAGGCCGCACAACTCGTTTTTGAAGAAAAAGTAGGACTCCCGATTCTGCTTGGCGACCAGGAGAAAATAAATAAAATTGCTGCTGCAAATTCTATTGATATTGAACGAATCCCTGTTATAAACCCTCGCTCAGAAAGCACTGCTGACCAACGGAAAGAATATGGCGAAATATTCTTCGAAAAAAGAAAACGTAAGGGTGTTAATAAATATGAGTCGTACAAAATAATGAAAGAGCGAAACCATTTTGGTTGTATGATGGTTGAAACCGGCGATGCTGATTGTATGATCAGCGGCCTTAGCCGAAATTATCCTGATACCATTCGCCCTGCACTCGAAATAATAGGCCTCGATGATGGTGTTAAAAAAATTGCCGGTATGTACCTGCTTTTCACAAAAAAAGGACCTTTATTTTTGGCTGATACTACAGTAAATTTTAACCCTACCGCCGAAGAACTTGCAGAAATCACACTAATGGTTGCCAAAGAAGTAAAGCAATTCAACATAGTTCCAAAAATCGCTATGTTGTCATATTCAAACTTTGGCAGTAGCAACAGCCCCGAAGCAAAACTGGTTCAAAAAGCAAGAACAATTGTTAAAGAAAAAGACCCTTCGCTTATTTGCGATGGCGAACTTCAGGGTATCCTTGCTTTTAATAAAGATCTTCTGAAAGAAAATTATCCGTTTTCAGAACTTGCAAACAATGATGTAAACACCTTAATTTTCCCTAACCTTGCAGCAGGAAATATTGCTTACAACTTATTACAGGAACTCGGCGGCCTTGATAGCATTGGGCCCGTGTTGCTTGGTTTAAAAAAACCGGTGCATGTGCTTCAACTGGGCAGTTCTATCAGATCAATTTTTAATATGGCAATAATTGCTGTAATTGATGCTCAATCTAAAGAAAAACCCGAAACTGCTAATTCAAAAGTTATTTCCCGCTGGGGAAAAAGAAGAAATGGCTAAGCTTTTGCTTAAAAAAACGTAATTATCAAACCTGATGAAATTTTTAAAACAATTTGGTACTTATATACTGCTTATAAAAGGCATGTTTGCTAAGCCTGAAAACGCAAAAGTTTACTGGAAAGAATTTATGCATCAATGTTCCGATATTGGTATCGGATCTCTGGGAATTGTAACCATTATTTCAATTTTCATGGGTGCTGTTAGTGCAGTTCAAACCTCCTACCAGCTTACAAGTCCGCTGCTTAGTAAAACTGTCATTGCACAAATAGTAAGAGATACCGTCATCCTGGAATTCGCGCCTACACTCGTTTGTATCGTTCTTGCCGGTGTGGTGGGAAGTAAAATCGCTTCCGAACTTGGCAACATGCGGGTTAGTGAACAAATTGATGCTCTTGAAATAATGGGCATTAACACCAAAACATATTTGGTTCTTCCAAAAATAATTGCAGCGCTTATTACAATTCCGCTTCTAATAATTATTGCTATGGTTTTAGGTATCTGGGGCGGCCGCCTTGCGGGAAGTATGGCAGGTATCCTTTCAACAGATACTTACGACCGCGGCTTGCAGGAAAATTTTATGCCTTATAACGTTACATTCGCACTCATTAAAGCATACACATTTGCATTTATAATCAGCAGTGTGCCTGCTTATTTTGGTTATTACGTGAAAGGCGGTTCACTCGAAATCGGCAGAAGCAGCACAAAGGCCGTAGTTGTAAGTTGTATTTTAATATTATTGGCAGACTATGTTCTGGCAGCTATTCTCTTGTAATTATGATAGAATTTAAAGACTTAGTAAAAAGTTTCGGCGATAAAACAGTATTGAACGGTGTAAGCCATGTAATGGAAACCGGAAAAACTAATTTAATTATCGGCACAAGCGGAAGCGGAAAAACTGTGCTTCAAAAATGCCTCGTAGGTTTACTTGAACCTGATAGCGGACAGATTTTTTATGACGGTAAAGACTTTACCCACATGGAACCTGAAGAAAGGAAACTTCTGCGCCAGCAAATAGGAATGCTTTTTCAAGGCTCAGCCCTTTTCGATAGTTTAACTGTTCAGGAAAATGTAATGTTTCCTCTAAACATGTTTACGAAAGATAATTTTACAAAAAAACTTAAACGCGTTAACGAAGTTCTGGAAAGAGTAAACCTTGTTGGCTCTAATAAAAAATTCCCGGCAGAAATTTCAGGCGGTATGAAAAAAAGAGTCGGTATCGCTCGTGCAATTGTTTTAAACCCAAAATATCTTTTCTGCGATGAGCCTAACTCAGGGCTCGATCCTCTTACTTCAATGGTTATTGATCAGCTAATCAGCGAACTTACTAAAGAATATAAAATCACAACAGTTATCAATACCCACGACATGAACAGTGTTATGGAAATTGGTGAAAATATCCTTTATATGGTAAATGGAAAAGCTGAATGGACAGGCACAAGTGAAGATATTATCTTCTCAAAAAATAAACAACTTAACGAATTTATTTTTGCTTCGCAGTTTCTGCAGGATGCAAAAAATATGCGTATGATGCAGGCCACAGGCGAAATTTCTGAAAGCGACCTCCCCGATAATGGAGCCTTGCCTGAAAAATAAATCTCCTTACCTTTGCGCCACAAAAATATTTTTTCAGCCAAACATTAAAACTTTATGTCTGTTTTAGTTAATAAAAGTTCAAAAATAATAGTTCAGGGTTTTACCGGAACTGAAGGAACATTCCATGCTTCGCAAATGCTTGAATATGGAACTAAGGTGGTTGGTGGAGTTACTCCTAATAAAGGAGGAACTACTCACCTCGATAAACCGGTATTCAACACGGTTGCTGATGCAGTAAAAGAAACAGGCGCCAATGTAAGTATAATTTTTGTGCCGCCGGCGTTCGCTGCTGATGCAATTATGGAAGCTGCCGATGCAGGAATTGAACTTATTGTTTGTATTACAGAAGGCATCCCGGTGCAAGACATGGTGAAGGTTAAACAGTTTTTAAAAAGCACTTCTTCAAGGCTGATAGGCCCAAATTGCCCCGGAGTTATAACCGCTGATGAATGTAAAGTGGGAATTATGCCGGGCTTTATTTTTAAAAAAGGAAAAATAGGTATCGTATCCAAATCAGGAACCCTTACCTACGAAGCTGCAGACCAAGTTGCAAAAGCTGGTCTTGGTATTTCAACTGCAATTGGTATTGGCGGCGACCCAATTATCGGTACAACTACAAAAGAAGCTGTTGAACTTTTTATGAACGATGATGAAACCGATGCTATAGTTATGATTGGTGAAATAGGCGGCGGTATGGAAGCAGAAGCTGCTCATTATATTAAGTCTATAAACAATAAAAAACCTGTTGTTGGCTTTATTGCAGGTCAAACTGCTCCTCCCGGAAGAAGAATGGGACACGCCGGTGCAATTGTGGGCGGAGAAGATGATACTGCTGCTGCCAAAATGAAAATTATGAGAGAATGTGGAATTCATGTTGTTGACAGCCCCGCAGACATAGGCAAAACAATTGCCGCAGTTATTAAAAAATAATTTTAAAGCCTCCCACAACCGGGAGGTTTTTTTTAACTTATTATCATCCATTTTATCAAAAATCATTGCATCATTTTTGATAACTTAATGGGAATATTATTGTTATGAGAAAATTTTATTTACTTATTGTGCTTATTTGCATTGCCAATTTAATTAATGCACAAACTAATTATAATAAACTTTGGAAAGAAGTTGAAACCTTTACTGATAAAGGATTGCCGCAATCTGCTTTGCAAACTGTCAATAAAATTTACACACTTGCTGTTAAAGAAAATAATCCCGGTCACCAAATTAAAGCCGCCATTTATAAACTTAATCTTTCTTTCGGAATAGATAATAATTCAATTGAAAGTTTATCTTCAATTGATTCTCTGATTGCCCAATCAAAACCTCCGGTTCAAAATATATTTTATTCGCTTAAAGCAAATATAATTTCATCATTCTCTCGAGGATACAGATTTCAAAACCGAACACCTTTACAAAATGAAACCGGTGAAAGTATTGACAGTTGGAGCAATGAAAAAATAAAAACAGAAACCATAAATGCCTTCAGAAACTCATTAAATAACACTCAATTACTTCAATCAATTGACCTTAAAGATTATACTCCTGCATTAATAAAAGGAAACACCTCTCAATATAATTCTCTTTACGATCTTTTGGCCTTACGGGCACTTAATTATTACAAAGAGAAATCTTTCTTTGAGAAAAAATCTGCAAATTCTTTTAATCTTAATAACGCTCTATTCTTCTCGTCTTCCGATATTTTTATTTCATTGAAATTGCCGATTGAAGACTCAACTTCAAAAGAACTTAACGCTCTTAAAACTTTCATTTCATTATTAACCCTGCACAATGGTGCAGATGGTATTGATATTGACATTGACAGGCTCGAATATGTGTTTTTAAATTCGAACATAGAGAACAAAGATTCACTTTATGTGAATGCATTAGAAAATATTAATACGAAATTTGAAGGCAATCCTGCTACATCAAGAGTTTCATATAAACTGGCATCATATTATTTCAACAACAACAATCCTTTAAAAGCAAAGCAAATTTTAGCAAGCGCTGTTCAATCTGCCGATATAAAAAATCTTCTGTCAACAATTGAAAGCCCGGACCTTAACATTCAACTTGAAAGAGTTTACACTCCCGGCCCATTGAAGGCTCTGGTGAATTATAAAAATATTGATAAGGTATTCTTCAAAGTAATTAAAACTTCAAATGAATTTATAAGCGAACTTACCCAAAGCGGAAGTGAGGATGTTTTGAAAAAATTAAATTCCTTAAATATTTTGAATCAATGGAACCAGCCGCTGCCCGATCCAAAAGATTATAAAGAGCATTCTGCTGAAATAAAAATTGATAAACTATCCACAGGAGTTTATATTCTTATTTCATCAATAAAAAATAATCTTTCAGAAGGAAAAAATATAGTAAACTATAATATTTTTCATGTAAGTAACCTTGCATATATTCAAAATCAAAACGAATTTTATGTACTAGACAGATCATCCGGTAATCCACTTCCCGGTGTAAGTGCAGAAGTAATTCAAAGAAAATATGACCCAAAAACCAGAAAATATTTATTCAACTCAAAAGCAATTTACGCTTCAGATAACAATGGATATTTTAAAGTAAATTTTCAAAACAATGAGCAGTTCCTCATTAAATTAAAAAGCAAGACAGAAGAGCTTTTCCTTTTACAGGATTTTATTTATTCTTACTCAATAAACAACTTACTACGCCCTAAAACCTTCTCTTCCATTTTATTTACCGACAGAGCAATTTACAGGCCCGGTCAAAAAATTTATTTCAAAGGAATTATTTATTCATCTTCTAAAGAAGGCATTCCAACAGAAATAGCTGCAAACCACAAAGTAAAGCTTGATTTGTATGATGCCAATCATCAAAAAATAGCATCCGAAAATTTTACAACAAATTCCTTTGGTTCCTACACAGGCTCCTTTGTTTTACCATCAGGTTCTTTAACCGGAATGTTTTACCTTAAAGATTCAGCTACCAATAATGTTAAGTTCTTTAATGTTGAAGAATACAAAAGGCCACAATTTAAAGTTGAAATTAACCTCCCTGAACAAGAATATAAAATTAATGACACAATTAATGTCAGTGGTAATGTTATGGCATTTGCAGGCTACAATTTAGCAGGGGCAAACGTTTCGTATCGAGTAATACGTAATTCATATTTTCCCGTTTGGCGAACTTATCCTAAGATACTTCCCGTTTCACCGCCAT
The DNA here is from genome assembly GCA_018268175.1 of Bacteroidota bacterium. Taxonomy (GTDB): domain Bacteria; phylum Bacteroidota; class Bacteroidia; order Chitinophagales; family Chitinophagaceae; genus Ferruginibacter. Next base: position 8,739 of record JAFDXB010000038.1, read on the forward strand.
TTGAAATTACTAACGGCTTTACAACTACTGATGCTAACGGAAATTTTAAAATTTCATTCAAAGCAATTCCGGATAACCAAAATTCAAATGAAGTATATTCTTATGAAATTATTGCAGATGTAACTGATATTAATGGAGAAACTCAAAGTAATTCTAAATCCATAAGCGTTTCAGATAAACCGTTTGAAATAACTATTTATGCTCCGCAGGAAATAAATTCATTTGATTCAATAAAGGTTAAAACTGAAACAATAAACGGAGTTTTTGTTAACAATCAGATTAAATTAAAAATTGAAAAATTATCACCTCAAGTCAAAATTTACAAACCTCGGTTATGGCAAAAACCTGATCAGTTTGTAATGACTAAATCAGAATTTGAAAAGTATTTTCCTAATGATCCTTATTCAGATGAAGATGACATTTCTAATCGAAAAATCGAGAAAATTATAGTTGAAAAATCTGTCAAAACTTCTGCCGACGGCAAAGTGAATATTAACTTTCAACCTTCTGAAGAAGGGTGGTATAAAATCTCAGCAACATCAGTTGATAGTGATGTTTCAGGAGTAAAGTACGTTTATGTTAATGTAGAAAAAAGTAAAACTGAAAAACCGGTTTCCATAAGTACTCCTGATAAAAATTTTGAACCCGGCCAACAATCAGTTGTCAAAATTAATTCCGCTTTCAATAACGCTTATACAATTATAACTTACGTTAGACCGGATACTTCAATATATCAAACGAAAATGTTAGAAGGAAAAATTGAAGAATCGAAAATTAATATTAATGAAAATGATCGTGGTGGAATTATTGTAAATGCAGTCATTTTGAAAAACAACCGTCTTTACA
>JAFDXB010000039.1 GCA_018268175.1 Bacteroidota bacterium
AAGGTAAAATCAGTTTAAAAATGTCGCCATATATACTATCCTGCAAAAGTGGCGCCTGTACACCATTTGATGTGAAGTTAACTTTATTTATATATCCTTTTTTTTCTTCACTGCTAAAATAGAAATCAAGATTTCCATTTTCAAGAAACTGTTCTGAAAATGCAGTCCTGTCGTTTTTGTATGCATTCGGCCATAGGTGAAACCAAATAAATTTAAGAGTGTCAGGTGAATTATTTACATAGTTAATTTGAATTGTTCCATCAATGCTTGATGTTGCTGTATCAAGAACAACATCAATATTATAATCGGTTCTTTGCTGCCAATATTTTTTTTGAGCAATTGAAATATTATGAATGAAAAATAAAGAAAGAAAAAGTATAATTCTTCTCATAATCTATTTACTTTCCTTTACCCTGAAAAATTATTTTTATAGTGTAAAGCATTATTTTAAAATCGAGAGTTAAAGATACATTTTCTACATACATAAGATCGTATGGCAGCCTTTGAATCATTTCATTCAAAGAAGATGCATAACCAAATTTTACCATTCCCCAACTTGTTAATCCGGGTTTCACTTTAAAGAGCATTTTAAATTCCGGATTTGTGATTATTATCTGATCTGCATAAAATTTCCGTTCAGGGCGAGGCCCTACAAAACTCATTTCTCCTTTTAAAATGTTATAAAGTTGCGGTAGTTCATCAATCCTCCACTTTCGCATTGTTTTTCCCCATTTTGTAATACGAGTATCATTCGATGAACTTAGCAGAGGACCGTTTTTTTCAGCATCTGTAAACATTGACCTGAATTTATACATTGTAAAAGGAACAGATTTATATCCCAGCCTTTGTTGCTTAAAAATTACAGGCCCGGGAGAAGATAGACGCACTTTTATTATTGTGAATAAAATAAGTGGTGATAAAATAATAAATGTTGGAATACATAAGCCAACATCAATAAGCCTTTTTACATTTTGCTGCCACCACTTTAAATGGCTCGTATGCACAGTAATTAATGGAACTCCGGTAATATTATTAGTTTGAACAGCGCCACTTATAATATCTGTAACTCCGGGTACAATACTTACATTTACTTCTGCATTATTAAACTTGTCAAAAATATTTTTGAGAAGATTCTCATCTTTTGGCACCGCAATAATTATCTCCTCAACATTATTATTTTTAATAAATGTTTCAATATCACATTGAGGATGTAAAATCTCTATCCCATTTATATTCCCGGCACTTTTATTAAAAGGAAGAAATGCGATTATATTTAATCCTCCCTTTTCTTCATTTTCTTTAAACGATTTATAAAATTTCAGAGCTTCATTAAATGTTCCTGTAAGAAGAGTATTAAAATAAACCTTTTTATTTTGCAGTTGTTTTTTAGCAATGTTTAAAAAAATAAATCTCGAAATGCATGTAAGTGAAAGTATGGGCAATAGCAGAATGAAAAATTCTTTATAGTATTTTGAATTGTCTGCGTGTGGGTTTTTTAGAATGAAGAAGAAAAGAAGAAATAAACATCCAATAAGAGTTATAAGAATTGTTTTACTAAATTCATTAAATCTCGACTTTCTGTAAAGTGAGCTATAAATTCCGGAAATGTAATTCAGGAAAATCCAACCTGCAGTGTACAAAATCCATCCAATGTAAAATCCTCCGGGAACACTGAATTTAAAATTATAAACTACGCTTCTGAGATAATAGAATATGATCCATGTTGCTGCCGCGATAAATACGTCGGCAACAACATACCATTTGGTATTTATTCGAGTTTGCGTCAATTACAATGATTTCCTGTTAATTTGTTCAAGAATTTTGTGAGCAACTTCCATTGCGCTGAAGCCGTCAAATATAGATACAGCCGGTTCGCTGCCATTATTAATTGATGCAACAAATGATTCAAGTTCCATCTTAATTGCGTTTCCGTCAATTACAACAGGGTTTGCAATAGCAACAGTTTTTTTGCCGGTATTTGTTTCAATATCAAAAGAAATAACATTACTGTCGCCAGGAACATCTAACCTTATTACATCTGCTTTTTTATCAAGGAAATCAATGCCTATGTAAGCATCTTTTTGAAACAAGCGCATCTTACGCATCTTTTTTAATGATATCCTGCTGCTTGTGAGGTTCGCCACGCATCCGTTATCAAACTCAATTCTCACGTTTGCAATATCAGGTGTATCGCTCAGCACAGCAACGCCGTTGGCGGAAATGTTACTTACGTTACTGTTTACAAGTTTTAGTATAATATCAATATCATGAATCATGAGGTCGAGTATCACACTTACATCTGTGCCCCGCGGATTAAATTGAGCAAGCCTGTGAACTTCAATAAACATTGGTTTAAGTTCATAACCTTTAAGTGCAAGAAAAGCAGGATTAAACCTTTCAACATGACCAACCTGAAAAACAACTTTTGATTCTTTAGCAAGTTTTAAAAGAAGCCTTGCTTCATCCATTGTATTAGCTAAAGGTTTTTCAACAAATACATGTTTTCCTTTTTTTAAAGCCAATTCACAAAGGTGAAAATGCTGTGTTGTAGGTGCTACAATATCCACTGCATCACAACAATCTATTAATTCCTCCGGCGAATTAAATTTTTTGATTTTATATTTCTCTTCTACTTTTTGAGCATTAAGTTCATCAGGATCATAAAACCCAACAAATTCAATATTTTCAATTTCCTGCCAATTATTCAAATGGAATTTTCCGAGGTGACCGGCGCCGAGCAATCCAATCTTCAACATAACAAAAACAATTTAAAATTATAATTCTTCCCAAAATCCCATCTTTCCGAATTTTTCAATACGGTTTTTAATGCGTGTGTCAGCATCAATCTTTTGTAAAGAATCTATAGTTGGAATAAGATAATTTTTGAGCAATTGAGCTGCTTCATCATATTCCCAGTGCGCACCACCGATTGGTTCAGGAATTACATCATCAACTAAACCAAATTTAAGCATATCGGTACCGGTAAGCCGAAGTTGTTCTGCAGCAATTTCTTTTTTATCCCAGCTTCGCCACAAAATACTCGAACAGCTTTCCGGTGAAATTACAGTGTACCATGTATTTTCCATCATTGCCACTTTATCTCCTACGCCTATACCTAAAGCTCCGCCACTGGCGCCTTCACCTATAATTACACATACTACAGGCACGCGTAATTTTATCATTTCAAAAATGTTTTTTGCAATTGCTTCACCTTGCCCGCGTTCTTCGGCTTCAATGCCGGGGTATGCACCTGGAGTGTCAATTAATGTAACAACCGGCTTATTAAATTTTTCGGCAAGCTTCATCAGGCGAAGTGCTTTTCGGTATCCTTCAGGATTTGCCATACCAAAATTTCTAAGCTGCCTTGTTTTTGTATTGTTTCCTTTTTGCTGGCCAATCATCATCACTGTATGTTCGCCTAATTTGCCAAAGCCTCCAACCATAGCTTTGTCATCTTTAACATTTCTGTCTCCATGAAGTTCCACAAAATCGGAGCACATCCGGCTTATATAACTAAGTGTATATGGCCTGTCGGGGTGGCGGCTCAGTTGAACACGGTGCCATGGAGTTAAATTATCAGTTATATTTTTTTTAGTTTCCCTGACCCTTTGTTCCAGAGATGCTATACCCTGGCTCATATCAGTTTTAGATTTATCCTGCGTTGTTTTAAGTTGTTCTATCTGATCGTATAATTCTTTTATAGGTTTCTCAAAATCCAGAAACTGCCTGTTTTTTAATTGTGGCATAAGTTCATTTTAAAATTAACAGGTGTAAAAGTAGCCTAAAAAATCATAAATTTTCCATGTTTCGGCGCGCCGGACCTGTAAACATTTCACCTGTAATTGAAAATCTTGAACCGTGGCAAGGACATTCCCAAACTTTTTCGCTTGAATTGAATGCCACTTCACATTTTATATGAGTACATGCCGGGTTTAGTTTAAACAATTTTCCATCATCATCTCTATAAACTGCAATTTTATTACCGTTGTAACTAATTATTTTTCCCTCACCATTTTTTACAGATTGAAATTCTTCATCATCTTTAAAATTAATTATTGAAGAAGCAAGATTGCCGATAACATCAACTGCATTTTTTACAAATTCATTAAATCCGGCCACCGGCTTTACTCTCGATGGTTTATATAATTCTGCGTCAGTATTTTCATTTCCGGTTATCATATCCCTTAAAAGTTTTGCCGCAACATGACTGTAAGTAATGCCATTTCCGCCGTGTTTTGTTTGTTGAAAATTTACCCCAATTGCCTACTGTTTAAAGAGTTAATTTTCTTATTTTTTATCA
>JAFDXB010000003.1 GCA_018268175.1 Bacteroidota bacterium
CGAGGTTGCGATTCGTTCACGATTAATTTACGCCCCATAACTTCAGTTTCATTTAGGCCGGAGATAGCGCTTTTAGCATCATCTTCGCTTTCCATTTCTACAAAGCCAAAACCTTTTGAACGTCCGTTCATTTTGTCCTTTAAAATTTTAGCACTTGTTACTGATCCGTACGGAGTAAATAAATTGTTTAAATCTTCATCAGTCATGTTCCAACTGAGATTACCTACATAAATGTTCATTGTAAAAAACTTTTTTAAAAAATAATTAATTGTTACCTTAATGATTTAGTTGCTACAATGAACTGAAAACGACTTGCAAAAATAGTATCAGCGAACAATGAAAACCTAAACCAATAAAGTTTCACAAATGTACACTTTTTAATTAAACAACCTATTTTTTTATAATAAAAAAAGGCTGCCATTTTAAGGCAGCCTTTTTATTGAATAAAATGATATTATTCGCCTATAACTTCAAATGAAACTTCTGTTTCATTTCCATTACCGAAATCAATTTTGGCTTTATAAGTACCTAATTCTTTTACTTCATCAAGAATTGTAATTCTGCGACGGTCAATTTCGTAACCTTTCTGTTCTTTAATTGCTCTTGCAATCTGAACGGAAGTAACGCTTCCGAAAATTTTTCCGCTTGTGCCGGTTTTAGCTCCTATTTTTAAGCCTCCATCCTGCAAAACGCTAATTACACTGTTTATTTCAGCTAAAAGTTTTGCTTCCTTTTTCTCCTGAAGTTTCTTTTTTTCTTCCATTTTTTTCAAGTTGGAAGGATTTGCTTCAATTGCTAATTTGGAAGGGATAAGGTAATTGCGGCCATAACCATTTTTAACAGTAACCAATTCATTGGCACCACCAAGATTGTTTACATCCTGTATTAGTATTACTTGCATGTCTGTTATTTTAATAAATCGGTTACATACGGCAATATCGCCATTTGACGAGCTTTTTTAACAGCTTCGCTCACCTTACGCTGAAACTTTAATGAGTTTCCCGTTATACGGCGTGGAAGTAATTTGCCTTGCTCATTCAGGAACTTTTTAAGAAAGTCTCCGTCTTTATAATCTATATAACGGATACCCATTTTTTTAAAGCGGCAATATTTCTTTGGGCGCTTTTCAGCTCTTATAGCTGTAAGATATTTTATTTCATTACTCTTTGCCATAATTATGCTTCAGTTTTTTCTGTTCCTGATTGTACACCACTTCTCTTTCTTGCATTATACTCGACGGCGTATTTATCGAGTACAGTGAACATGTGACGCATTACTGTTTCGTCACGTAAAAGTTGAACCTTCAACTTTTCATTGAAGCTGGTTGGCGCACTGTACTCCATGATCCAATACAAACCGGTGGTTTTTTTGGATACAGGATACGCCAGTGATTTCAATCCCCAAGGCTTAGTGCCTACAACTGTGCCTCCGTTATCAGTAACGAGAGTTTCAAATTTTTTCTGAGCTGATTTAAATTCATCCTCAGAAAGCACAGGGGTAAAAATCACCATCAATTCGTAGTTGCTCATTTACCTGTTTTTTAATTATTAATAATTCCGAAAAAAATCGGGCTGCAAAGGTAAGTGTTTACAGCCATATATTTCTAAAAATATTTTAGAATTTCTTCAAAACAAAATACCCGCCTACTGGCAGGTATCGCAAATATTTTTAAGGCAAAATTTATTACGAAAGCTTGTTTATCCTTAAAGCTAATTTCCTTTTTAAATTGGCAGCTTTATTTTTATGGATAGTCCCTCTTTGTGCTAACTTATCTATCATAGAACTTACAGAAGGTAATTGCTCGCTTGCCGCAGTTTTCTCAGACACTGTTCTGATTTTGCGGATTGCATTTCTTGTAGTTTTTCCATAATACCTGTTACGCTCATTACGCTTCGCACTCTGACGGGTATCTTTCTTTGTTGCTGAATGATTTGCCATTAATTCTGAATTTTGGGCTGCAAAGATAATAAAAGTTATGATACAAAAACATAAATTTTATAAATTTTCACTCCCGTGATTATATTTTAGTTATGCTTTCATTCGTTTAAATGCCGATATTTGCACACAATTTTATGAACTAAACCCACTTTTTGGCAAATCATGAAGGATTTTCAATATATAACTAATTCATCACCATCATACATCGAAAATTTATATAAAGATTTTACCGCTAATCCTGAATCTGTTGATCAGGAATTTAGAAAGTTTTTCGAAGGTTTTGATTTCGCCGTTAATAATAAAATTCAGGCTCCTTCAAATGGCACTCCTTCCGCCGAAAATATGGAAAAGGAATTGGCTGTTTACAGGCTTATTTTCGCTTATAGAAAAAGAGGCCATCTGGTTGCCAAAACCAATCCAATCCGTGAAAGAAGAAACAGGCACGCCGGCTTGGAGATTGAAAATTTTGGTTTATCTGAATCTGATCTTGACAATGAATTTTTTACAGGCCAATTTGTTGGGCTTGGCAAAACTTCTTTGCGAAATATTATTGAGCATCTTAAAAAAACATACACAGGGTCGGTAGGAGTTGAATTCAGCGGCCTTAATGATCCTGAACAAATTAAATGGTTAATAAATGCAATGGATAATGAATTGCATATACCATTATCCATGGATCAGAAAAAACGCATTCTTCAAAAATTGAATGAAGGTGTGATGTTTGAAAAATTTCTTCATACTAAATATGTTGGCCAAAAAAGATTTAGCCTCGAAGGTGGCGAAACTACAATTCCGGCTTTAGACGAAATAATTCAAACTGCAGCTGATAATAATGTGGAAGAAGTTGTTATAGGAATGGCCCATAGAGGAAGATTAAATGTTCTTGCTAATATAATGGGTAAAACCTATCAGCAAATATTTTCAGAATTTGAGGGGAATTCACTTCCTGATACAACAATGGGGTCGGGTGATGTGAAGTACCATCAGGGTTTTAGCAGTGAAGTTACCACTTTGTCGGGCGAAAAAATTAATCTCAAATTGTGCCCTAATCCTTCACATCTCGAAGCAGTTGATCCTGTAGTTTTAGGTTTTGCAAGAAGCAAAGCAGATGTTTTATATGAAAGCGATTTTTCCAGAGTACTTCCAATTTTAATTCATGGTGATTCTTCGGTTGCGGGTCAAGGTATAGTTTATGAAGTGTTACAAATGAGTAAACTGAAAGGATTTTTAACCGGCGGAACAATTCATTTTGTTATAAATAATCAAATTGGTTTTACAACCGATTTTGATGATGCCCGAAGCAGCGATTATTGTACATCAATTGCTTCTCTTGTTCATGCACCTGTATTTCATGTGAATGGTGATGATGCTGAAGCTGTAGTTAAAGTTGCAAAACTTGCATGCCAGTTCAGGGGTAAATTTAAAAGCGATATATTTATTGATATGGTCTGCTATCGCAGACATGGGCACAATGAGGGGGATGAGCCTAAATTTACTCAACCTCATTTATATAGCCTTATCGAAAAACATTCTGACCCCAGAGAAGTATATACACAATACTTAATCAACCATGGTGAACCCGATGCCGCAGAACTTGCAAAAGAAATGGAAAGAAAATTTGTGTCGGATTTACAGGAAAGGCTCGATGAAGTTAAACAGCACCCACTTCCGTATAATTATCAAAAGCCTGAAATGTGGTGGCAAAGCTTAAGATCGGCTACTGCTGATGATTTTAAAACCTCGCCTGCAACTGCAATTAATGAATCAACATTCGATTTGATATTTAATGGCTTAATGAAATATCCTTCTGATTTTAAACCGCTAAGAAAAGTTGAAAAACTTTTAGCAGACAAAATAAAACTTCTGAAGGATGAAGGTAAAATTGACTGGGCAACCGGTGAATTAATGGCTTACGCAAGCTTATGTGTTGAGGGAAAAGATGTAAGGATGAGCGGCCAGGATGTTAAGCGCGGAACATTTAGTCACCGCCATGCAGTAATTTATGATGAAGAAACAAATAAGGAATATAATCGCGTAAGCAATATTACACCAACACAACAACCTTTTAGAATATATAATTCTTTATTGAGTGAATTTGCTGTTTTGGGCTACGAATATGGATATTCAATGGCAAACCCAAATGCCCTTGTATTATGGGAAGCGCAATTTGGTGATTTTGCAAACGGAGCTCAAACAATGATTGATCAGTTTATTGCTGCCGCAGAACAAAAATGGCACAGAATGAACGGCCTTGTTATGCTTTTACCGCATGGCTATGAAGGGCAAGGCCCGGAACATAGCAGCGCAAGAATGGAAAGGTTTTTACAGCAATGTGCTGAACTGAATATGGTTGTTACAAATATTACTACCTCTGCAAATTTCTTTCATGCTTTAAGGAGGCAGTTAGCATGGCCATTTAGAAAACCAATGATTAATTTCTCGCCAAAGGCGAATTTACGACACCCCGGTTCTTATAGTAAAAAAGAGGAATTTTTAAAAGGAGGCTTCACTGAAATTTTTGATGATTCAACAGTTGATAGTGCATTAGTTAAAAAAGTGCTGCTTTGTTCAGGAAAAGTTTATTTTGATTTGAATGAAAGAAGAAACGCCGATAATAACAAAGAAGTTGCAATTGTAAGGTTAGAACAAATTTATCCTTTGCCGCAGGAGAAATTGAATGAGTTATACAATAAATATAACAAGGCAATATGGTACTGGGTACAAGAAGAACCTCTTAATATGGGAGCAGCAACATTTTTAAGAATGAACCTTGAAAATATTAATTTCCATATAATCGCAAGGCCTGCAAGCGCTGCAACTGCAAGTGGCTATTCTAAAGTACATGCAGGCGAACAAAAACAAATTATTGATACAGCCTTTTCAATTTAAAGGCAATAATATAGTATAAGTAGAAAATATGTTTCAAAGTTTAAGCGAAAGATTAGAATCGGCTTTTAAAAATATTAAAGGCCAGGCAAGAATTACTGACCTAAATATTGCCAATACAATAAAAGACATACGCCGGGCTTTAGTTGATGCGGATGTAAACTATAAAATAGCCAAAGAATTTACTGATAAAATAAAAGAAAAGGCATTAGGTGAAAAGGTGTTAACCGCTATTTCTCCCGGTCAGTTAATGGTTAAAATAGTTCAGGATGAATTAACCGAACTGATGGGTGGAAAAGAAAGTGAATTTAATATTTCAGGGAACCCAGCAATTATTCTAATTGCCGGTTTGCAGGGTAGTGGTAAAACAACTTTTTCAGGAAAACTTGCTAATTATCTTAAAACAAAAAAAGGAAAATCTCCATTGCTTGTTGCTGCAGATATCTATCGCCCCGCGGCGATTGATCAATTGCACGTGTTAGGCGAGCAAATAAAAGTGGATGTTTACAGTGAACGTGAGACAAAGGACCCCAACATTATTATAGAAAATGCACTGAAAGAGGCAAAATCAAAAAATAAAAATGTTGTGATCATTGATACTGCTGGCCGCCTTGCAGTTGATGAAACAATGATGGCGGAAGTTGAAAAAATTAAAAATGAGTTTAAACCACAGGAAATTCTTTTTGTTGTTGATAGCATGACGGGCCAGGATGCAGTTAACACTGCCGCAGCCTTTAATGAAAGGCTTGATTTTTCGGGCGTTGTATTAACTAAACTTGATGGTGATACAAGAGGAGGAGCTGCTTTGTCAATTAAATACACTGTAAATAAGCCGATTAAATTCAGCAGCAGCGGCGAAAAAATGGATACACTAGATGTATTTTATCCTGAGCGTATGGCCCAGCGAATTTTGGGTATGGGTGATATTGTAAGTTTGGTAGAAAAGGCACAGGAACAGTTTGATGCTGCAGAAGCTGCCAAACTTGAAAAAAAGATCAGAAAAAACCAATTTGATTTTGAAGATTTTAAAAATCAAATTCAGCAGATAAAAAAAATGGGTAACCTTAAAGACTTAATGGCAATGATTCCCGGTGTTGGAAAACAAATAAAGGATTTGGATATTAATGATGATGCTTTTAAAGGAATTGAGGCAATGATTAACTCCATGACTTTAGAAGAAAGGCGTAATCCTGATTTAATAAATCCTTCGCGTAAACAAAGGATTGCAAACGGTAGTGGAAAGGATCTTCAGGAATTGAATCAGTTTTTAAAACAATTCGGCCAAATGAAAGAAATGATGAAGACCATGAACAAAATGCCTATGGGCAGAATGCCCGGATTTGGTAGAAGGTAATCCAAATTTTATTTAATAAATATTTATTCTTAGGAAAAATCCCATTTTTATATGGCTAATAAAATTTTTCTGGTTACAAAGTTAGGAACTACCAATATCGGAAACCAGGCTTTGTCTAACGAAATAATTAATCTTTTTATTTCACAGGTTGGGGAGAACAATATTATTGTTGGAGGAAGGCCGCTAGGGCTATTATTATACGACTTTAAAAAAATGCAGAAATCTGACAAACCTGTAGAATTACTTGAATCTTGGGCTGATAGAATTATTAGAAAATATGAGAATGAAAAAGGAAGCAAAATTTTTAGACCAAAACTTAATTTTGTAAAGTTAGTTACCAACAGCAGTCCGGAATTAAAATATGAAGGAATAAAGAAATTCTTAAGGCCGTTAAAGAAAAGAATAAAAAAATATTTTCTTTACGAAAAGTCTTACAAGAAAAGATTGGATCAAATCAATTCCTCCGACGTTCTAATTTACAGCGGTGCCGGTGAGGTTGGTGATACCATTGTTTTTTTAAGGCAATTATTAGAAATTAGAATTGCTCAAAAGCTAGGAATTAAAACAGGGGCAGTTAATCAATCTGTAGTTGTTAAAAGTGAGGTTTTTAAAAAATTATTAAGCCACGTATATGGTAAAATGGAAAGGGTTGTAGTTAGGGGAAAAGTATCGAAAGAGCTATTGGCAGAATGTGGGTTAATTCCCGAAAAAATTTCTCTTGCACCGGATACTGCAATTTTAACTACAGCAATTAAGCTAAATCGAGAAAATAAAGTTGGAATAAATTTTACTCCAAATATAAAATTTAATGCTGATAAAATTAGGGTTGTAATTGAACATTTAAGAAACTATGGTAATGAAATATATTTTGTGACTAATGAGCCTATAGGCGATATTCAAATTGGGAAAGAACTAATTCAAAACTATGATATACAAATATTTCCACAGATTGAAAGTTACCTTGAATACGCGTCAAAACTTTCTCAATTTAAATATATTATAAGCACCAGACTACATACCAATATTTTGGCTTTAGCTTCTGAAGTTCCGATTATTGCACTGGAGGGAAATCAATTCAAAACATCAGAATTGTTAGACCAACTAGATTATCCTGTTCCTGTAATAAATGCATACAAGGATGGTTGGATGGATGTTTTAAATGAGGAAATAGATAAGTTAGAGTCTGGAAAATATAACCATAATGATTATTTTTCAATTATTTTACCAGCAGCTAAGCAAAAGGTAAAACTTAATGCGGAATGGCTGAAAGAAATTTAATATTCCGAATATTATTTGGGAATTAGTTATTGCTACACTATCTTTGTCCTCCTTTTATAAGGATTAAACCCTATTTATTCACAACCAAAAAAATTTCTATTTTTATGGCTGTTAAAATGAGATTGCAAAGACATGGCTCTAAGAAAAGGCCATTCTATTTTATCGTAATTGCTGATGCCCGCAGCCCTCGTGACGGAAAATTCATTCAGAAAATCGGAACCTACAACCCCTTAACTGTTCCTGCTACAATTCAGGTTGACAGGCAGAAGGCGCTTGACTGGCTTAATAAAGGTGCTCAACCTACCGATACTGTAAGAAGAATTCTTTCATTTAAAGGTGTTCTTTATCTTAAACATTTACTCCGTGGTGTTTCTCTCGGTTTGTTCGATGAGGCCTCCGCTATGGAAAAATTTACTGATTGGAGCAACAAACATGAAACAAGAATTGTTGAACGTCAGAGCGCTCACAAAAAGGCTCGCATTGATAAAAGAAATGCACCAATAGTGAAAAAAGTTGAAACTCCTGTTGCTACCGAATCTACAGAAAGTGCACCGGAAGAATCTGCCGAAAACTAATTTTTCTTAAAAATCTTTATGGTCCTGCAATGTATATTGCAGGACTTTTTTTATTTAATGATGGAATATTTCAAAATCGGAAAAATAGTAGCATCCCATGGTTTAAAAGGCGATGCAATTATTGTGCATACCCTTGGTGACAATACCTCCTTTAAGAATTTAAAGAAGATTTTTGTGGAAATTTCGAAGGAAAATTTGCTGCCTTATTTTTTGGAAAAAATCACACCAAAATCTAATAAGGAGATTGTAATAAAAATTGAAGAATTAAACTCAAGAGAAGAAGTTAATGCCATCAGAGGGAAAAATGTTTGGCTTGAGGAAAAGGATTTTGTGAAATTTTCTTCATCTTCTGCCCCAGCAAATTTTCTTGGATTTACAATATATAACGATGAAGAAGCATTAGGTGAAGTGATTGAGATTGTTGAACAACCTCATCAACTTATTTGTAGCATCATGTATAAAGGCAAAGAAGTTTTGGTTCCTCTCCATGATGAATCATTATTAAAAGTTGATGCAAAAAACAAAAGACTTTACATGAAACTTCCTGATGGCTTATTGGATATCTATCTCTAATTATTTATTTTTTATATTTCGCCTGTTGTATCATTAATGCTGAAAAGTCTTTTGGCAAAGGAGCTTCAAAAGTTTTTATTTCACCTGAAGGTATTTCAATAATTAATTTGGAGGAGTGCAAAGCAAGCCGTTGCAATACAGGCCTTTCGCTCTCTTCGTTATTGCTTAGTTTATAGTTCTTTTTTATAGCGGATAAAAACACAGGTTTGTCTTCTCCATATAAAGGATCGCAGGCAATTGGGTGTCCGATGTTTTTTGAATGTACTCTTATCTGATGCGTTCTGCCTGTATGTAGATTATATTCTATTAAAGAATACGCGGGAAAATGTTGTAAAACTCTAAATGTGGTTAATGATGGCTTCCCATTTTTGTTTACAATCATTTTACCCTTTTGGAAAGGATGCTCCGAAATTGAAGCCTCAATTTTCCCTTCATCAATTCCCGGATCGCCTACAACTACGCCGGTGTAAAACTTTTGTACTTTTCTCTTTTCAAATAACATTGAAAAAAAACGGTGGCTTGATTCATTTTTTGCAAAAAGAACAATGCCGCTTGTGTCTCTGTCTAATCTGTGGACTGTAAAAATGTTGCCATATTTACGGGATAAAATTTCCTTCAGGCTTTCATTGTTTTTTCTGTCTGAAATTGTAAGCATCCCTGAGGGTTTATTGATAACAACAATATCGTTATCCTCAAAAATTATATCAATTTTATTTTTTGCCAATTGCCGGAGTCTTTGTTTTTTTAAGGAGTTTTAATGCTCTAATTTCTTTTTCGCTGAGGTATCGCCACTTCCCGCGTTCTACATTTTTCTTCGTCAAGCCTGCATACATAACTCTGTCTAATGCTTTAACATCATATTTTAAATGTTCAAAAATTCTCCTTACTATTCTATTCCTGCCGCTATGTATTTCTATTCCGATAATTGATTTGTCTTTTGCGTCAGCATAAGCTAAACTATCAACATTAATCTTTCCATCCTCAAGCATAAGGCCTTTTAATATTTTATCAAAATCTGCTTTAAGCAATGGTTTGTCCAGTTTGACCTCATAAATTTTCTTTACTTCATAACTTGGATGGGATAACTGTTGGGTAAGGTCGCCGTCATTTGTAATTATTAACACCCCGGATGTATTTCTATCTAACCTTCCCACAGGATAAACACGTTCGGAAGTTGCTTTTGCTATCAATTCTAAAACTGTTTTCCTTTTTTGCGGATCGTCTGTTGTGGTCAAATAATCTTTAGGTTTGTTTAAAAGTATATAAACCAGATTTTTTGTTATAAACACTTTTTTATTGTTGAAAACAACCTCATCATTTGGTTGAACCTTATAGCCCGGCTCCGAAATTATTTGCTGATTAACTTTAACCTTTCCGTCCTTAATAATTTCTGCTGCATCCCTTCTCGAAGAAATGCCACAATGAGCCAGATATTTGTTCAATGGCATTGCTTCATTGATTTGGTTGATTTTTTTTGCCGGTGCTGTTTTTATTGGAGCAGGTTTTCCCTCAAATTTTGCTTTTTTAGCTTGAAATTTTTCTTCTTTTAGTTTCTCGAAAAAAGCAGCTCTTTCTTTTTTTACCCTTTTCTTTTCTTGGCGGAATTCCTCTTTTACTTTGCTGTTCTTTTTTTGATTTGCAAATTTTTTAAATGCATCCTGGCTCATATATTCTATTTTACAACAGTAATTAAAGCAAAGATAATATCTATATTGCCATAAAAGAAAATGACTGCACTAATGCAGCCATTTTCCCTACTTTAAATGAAAACTATCTTTTAGATTTATGTTTTTGATCTTTTTTATGCTTTTTCATTTCTTTCATTTTATCTTGTTGCTCTTTTGTTAAGATCTTTGCCATGCTTTCTTTTTTTTCGGCATGCAATGCTTTAAGTTTTTCCATTTTTTCAGATTGAGAGAGAGAAGCATCATTTTTTATGGCATCTTTTTTAGTTTTAAAACTTTGTTGAACCTCTTTCATTCTTGATTGCTGGTCGTTGGTGAGATTTAACCTTTGTGCCATTTTTCCTTTCTTATCCTTTGAATCAGTGTGGACTGTTTCAGATTTTACAGATTTGGAAGTTTTTGTAGTTTGAGCATTTACTCCAAATGAAAATGCTGCAAAAATTAATGTAAGGGCAAATAATTTTTTCATGTTTTTTTTGTTTTAATTTTTTATCTATTTACAGACTTGCCATAAAAATCAATGTTTAATTATGAGGTGTTAACAAAAACAAAAATCATTTTTAAAGAATTCGGATACTGAAAATTCCACTCATATTCAAACCAAAATTTTGTCCGCCTAATTGCTACTTGCACTGGTTGTCAACTTCTTTGTCCTGCAAGAGTACAAATAGCACAAATAGGGTTCTTTCAATAAAGCATGAGTGCACTGAGTGGCAAATCCTTAGCGGCCTGTGTAGTTACCTGTATTTAATTTTTGAGATTGTAGAGTGCAAATATTGTTTAAAAGGCTATTAAATATTTAAGATTTATTGGCCAGTTGTCCGCAAGCTGCATCAATGTCTTTACCTCTGCTTCTGCGTAATCTTACATTTACTTTATGATCAGCTAAATAATTTGTAAATATCCTGGTTGCATCTTCATCAGGTTTAATGAAATCAACACCGGAAACCGGGTTGTATTCAATTACATTAATAAGATGAGTTGGAATTTTTCTGTATATTGATATTAGTTGTTTTGCATCTTCAATAGAATCATTTTTGTCTTTAAAAAGAATATATTCTAAAGTAATATCATTTTTTGTTTTAGTGTAAAAATAATTTAATGCATCAATCAAATGTTCTATTGTATTTGTTTCATTAATTGGCATTATTTCATTTCGCTTTAAATCATTGGCAGCATGAAGTGAAAGAGCCAGATTAAATCTTACCTGGTCATCACCTAATTGTTTAATCATTTTTGCAACACCTGCGGTTGAAACTGTAATACGTTTTGGGCTCATATTCATACTGTCTGAGGCAGTAATTCTTTCTATTGATTTCAAAACATTTTTATAATTCAACAAAGGTTCCCCCATTCCCATGTAAACAATATTACTCAGGTTTTTGCTATAAGCTTTAAAGCATTCTTCATTAATTATTGCTACCTGATCATATATTTCGTCAAAGGATAAATTCCTCATCCTTTGCATTTTACCAGTTGCACAAAATGCACATGATAAACTGCATCCTATTTGGGAGGAAACACATGCTGTGAACCTTTTTTCGGTCGGAATTAAAACTCCTTCCATTAAATGCCCGTCAAAAGTTCTAAATCTTGATTTAAGAGTGCCATCAGAACTTTGTTGAGTTAAGTCTGTTTTAATGGCATTAAAGGAAAATTCTTCACTAAGTTTTTGCCTTGTTAATAAAGGCAGGTTCGACATTTCATCAAAACTTCTTACATTTTTTTTCCACAGCCATTCATAAGCTTGTATAGCTCTGAATTTTTTATCGCCAATGCTTTCAAAATAATCTTTTAAATCCTGAAGCGAAAATTCCCGTATGTTTTTTTGAGGCATTTTGCAAAGATACTTCTAACTAAAAGCACTTTCACTATCAATAAATGATAATTTTGCCAAAATTTTATTAATGAAACCTGTTTATATAGTTGATGCAGTAAGAACTCCAATTGGAAAATATGGCGGTGCTTTATCGGCCGTAAGGCCGGATGATATGCTTGCTCTTGTTATAAAATCTTTGATTGAAAGAAATAATAGTATTGATGTGTCAAAAATTGAAGATGTAATTGCAGGTGCTGCCAACCAAAGTGGAGAAGATAACAGAGACGTTGCTCGTATGGCTGCACTACTTGCAGGATTACCAACTACAGTTGGAGGAAATACAGTTAACAGGCTATGTGCTAGTGGTATGCAGGCAATAATGGATAGTGCAAGAACAATTGCTTGCGGAGATGCGGAATTAATGATAGCCGGCGGAGTGGAAAGTATGTCGAGAGCACCTATGGTATTATCGAAAGCTGAATCAAGTTTTGATAGAAACCAAAAATTATTTGATACAACAATGGGTTGGCGGTTTGTTAATAAAAAACTGTCTGATATGTACCCTGCTTTCACAATGGGTGAAACAGCTGAGAATGTTGCTTCAAAGTGGAATATTTCAAGATCTGAACAAGATGAGTTTGCATTTTTAAGCCAACAAAAATATCAACAGGCATTAAAATTAAATAAGTGGCAGGAGGAGATTGTTCCAGTAAATGTTCAGCATGGGAAAAATTCATTTATTGTAAGTGATGATGAACATCCGCGTGAGACAACCATTGAAAAATTATCATCATTGAAACCTGCATTTATAAAAGATGGAAGTGTAACTGCCGGCAACAGCAGCGGTATCAACGACGGCGCTTCTGCTCTTTTGCTTGCAAATGAGGAATCAGTTAAAAAGTACAACTTGAAACCTCTTGCCAAAATTAAAAGCATGGCTATAGCGGGAGTTGATCCTGCTTATATGGGCATAGGCCCTGTTCCTGCATCATTAAAAGCATTGGCAAGAGCAGGAATTTCAATTAATGATCTTGATCTTATAGAATTGAATGAAGCTTTTGCATCTCAAAGTATTGCATGTATTAGGGATTTAAATTTAGACTTATCAAAGATTAATGTTAACGGCGGGGCAATTGCTTTAGGCCATCCGCTGGGATGCAGCGGTGCCCGAATTTCAACAACTCTTCTTCATGAAATGAAAAAACGCAAATCAAAATTTGGCCTTGCAACAATGTGTGTTGGTGTGGGGCAAGGTGCGGCTATTATTTATGAAGGAATTTACTGAGAAAGTTAAATAGTTCGCTTTGCAAAATTTTTTGTTGCTCACCTGTTTTTAAATTTTTCATTGTAACCATATTCTGAGAAAATTCTTCAGGGCCTATAATTGCAGCGAAATTAAAATTTTTCCTGTCTGCATATTTCATCTGCTTATCAATTTTCGTTTGTTCATGAAATACTTCTCCTGAAAAATTTCTTTTCCGGAGAGGTTTTAATAATTCCATTGATTTGGAGGATTCAGATTCACCTAAATTTAGGAAGAGTACATCCGGGCCAAAAAAGATATTTTTAGGAAATAAATTTAATTCTTCAAGCACATCGTAAATTCTATCAACTCCAAAACTTATCCCAACTCCCGGTATGTTTTTAACTCCGAATAATCCGGTAAGGTCATCGTATCTTCCACCTCCGCCAATACTGCCCATATTTACTTCCTTGGGAGCTTTTGCTTCAAAAATAACTCCTGTATAATAATTCAATCCTCTTGCAAGAGTAAGGTCAATTGAAATATTTACTTCTTTCGTATGTTGTATAACGTTAGTGAGTTCCTTTACGCCGGTTAATCCTTCTTCATCATTTACAAAAATTTCATTAAGAGTGTCAAGTTTTTGTTGGTTTGTGCCGGTAATATCTAAGAATTTTTTTATGATCTGAACTTGCTCATCTGTAAAACCGTTTGCCTTTAATTCTTCCTCAACTTTTTCAATTCCTATCTTGTCTAGCTTATCAATTGCCACAGTTAAAGGAATAAGTTTATTGTTTCCTCCGCACTTTCTTGCTAGCGCAGCCAAAACCTTTCTGTTATTTACCTTTAATTCATACCTATTTAAACCTAAAGCAGCAAACACGTCATGGTAAATATTGGCAAGTTCTGCTTCGCAGGATAATGAATAGCTTCCTACTATATCGGCATCACATTGGGTAAATTCCCGGTAACGGCCTCTTTGGGGTCTGTCTGCACGCCAAACTTGTTGAATTTGATATCGTTTAAAAGGAAGATATATGTTATTAAAATTCATTGCTACAAACCTTGCCAAAGGTATAGTAAGGTCGTACCTCAAGGCACGAGATGTTACATCCTCAGAAACTTTTCCTGCAAGTAAATCTTCAAAACCCTTTTTTGATTTTTCAATATTTTTTGGGTCGTTCAAACCATTATTTAAAACCTTAAATATAAGTTTGTCTCCTTCATCTCCATATTTGCCTAACAATGTTGAAATATTTTCAATAGCAGGAGTTTCAAGAGGTTCGAAACTGTAAACCTGAAAAATTTTTTTTATAGTTTCAAGAATATAGGTTCTTTTTTTTAATATTTCTGAACTAAAATCTCTTGTACCCTGCGGCAGGCCTGCTTTCGCCATTATCTAATTTTTATATTTTTTTATAATTTCATCGGTTGCCTCATCAATTAACCGGTAAACATTTTCGAAAGATGAAATATCTAACATATAAGGATCGGGAATATCTCTATTTTGACCGGGAAATACTTCATCTAACAGGAGTTTCATTTTTTCGGGGTCATAATTTTTACCGGCCATAAATTTAATGTCTTCAAGAACATCACTTGCCATTGCATATATGAGATCAAAATTTTCAAAGTCTTCAACTTTTATTTTTCTTGCAATTTGTTTACTGATATCAATTCCATTTTTTTTTGAAACAATGATGCTGTTTTTATCAGGTGAACAACCCACCATTTCATTCAATGTTGCTGCACTGTCAACTTGCCAGTTTAAATTATTCATTTTTGCTTTGTGTTGCAGAAGCCCTTCTGCAATAGGGCTTCTGCAAATATTGCCAAGACAAACCATTAAAATTTTCATGCTGCAAAGATATAAAGGCTTCATATTGAAATAGATTGTAAGAATATTTTTTAAATTGCACCTATGGACGAAAGGGAGATAAAGGAAAATTTGTCGCGGCGTGATAAAAGGTTTATCAATGCCCGTAGTATTATGGACATTGGAATGGGTTTACTTTGGACGGCAATGGGAATATTCTTGGCATTTATAGACAGGTTCAATACCGGGCTTGAGGCGCAATTCAGCGATCCGGTGATGAAAGGTTTTGGTGTAATTGCAATTTTGTATGGAATATTCAGAATATATAGAGGTTTTAAAAAGAAGTATTTTAAATGAAACCTACTTTTTTTATTTTTCTTCTCTTAGCAATTTCATGTAAAAACAAAAACATTAATCCACATGATAATCCATCTTATGGAACAATAAATATTAGTGTGGATGCTTCATTTGCTCCGGTTATTGAAGAAGAATTAAAGATGTACAAAATTTCATATCCTGATACCAAAATAAATGCAACTTTTAAAACAGAGGCTGATTGCATAAAAGATTTATTGTTCGATACATCTTGCAGGATGATCATGATTACACGTGGGCTAACAAAAAATGAAGAAAAATTTTTTAAAGATTCTTTAGGTTATGTTCCTCATTGGAATATAGTTGCCAAAGATGCAATCGCTGTAATTGTTAATAAAAATAACCCCGATACATTATTTGATTTGCAAGCTTTGAAAAATTATTTAACGGGAAAAGATAGAAGTAAAAAAATAATCTTTGACGGATTGAATGCAACTTCAGGTTATAGATTTGTGAAAGATTCAATTTTAAAAAATTTAGATATAGATACCACCATTGTTAAAGCGGCCGCATCAAGTGAAGATGTTATAGAATATGTATCAGAAAATGTTAATGCAATTGGGCTTGTTGGTGTAAGTTGGGTGGGTAATCCTGAAGATCCAAAGCAACTTCAAATGCTAAATAAAATTAAAATTGCATCCATAAAATGTTCGGTTTGTCCTGAAAATAAATATGTAAAACCTGATCAATTCAATATTCAAAATAATACATATCCGTTGGTACGTGGTTTGTATTATGTGGTAAAAGAAAATTTTACAGGCCTTGGTTCCGGGTTTGTTAACTTTTTAAAAAACGAACGCGGTCAGCTTATTTTCAGAAGGGCTTATCTTGCGCCAATTATGGATTTTGATGTTAGGAATGTCAGAATAAATATTTCTGAACATTAACATCTAATTACAATAAATATTTTAAATCTAGTGTCTAAAAACAAAAACAAAAGCATGAAGAAAGTAAAACTGTCATTTTTTTTTCTAATTGTATTGTTCTCTTTTAATACATTATTCGCACAAAGTATTGATGAGGGCAAAAAATTCATTTACTATGAAAGATTCACAAGCGCTAAAAATATTTTCCAAAAAATTTTGGAAAAAGATCCAAACAATGAATCTGCTGCCTATTATTATGGTCAGGCATTAATCGGCCTTGAAAAGCCTGAGGAAGCAAAAGCATTTTATCTTTCAAAATTATCAGCAAATCCAAATAGTCCTTTATTACTTGCCGGTGTGGGAGAAGTTGAATTAATAGAAAACAAAACCGCTGATGCAAGAAACCGGTTTGAAACTGCAATTTCTTTATCGAAAGGAAAAAGCATAGATGTTTTAAATGCTGTTGGTCTGGCCAATTCTGATCCCGAAATAAGGAATGGAGATGCCAATTATGCTATAGATAAATTAAAACAGGCAACAACAATTAAAGGGTTTAAATCTGCTGAAGTTTATACCAATCTTGGCGATGCTTACCGTAAAGCCGGTAATGGTGGTGAAGCTATTCAGGCTTATAATTCAGCGCTTGCAATTGATCCGGGATATGTACGTGCACTTTATCGTATAGGAAAAATCTATCAAACGCAAGGGTACTCACAAGAACCTTTGTTTATGAAGTATTACAATGATGTGATAGCGAAAGATCCTGCCTACGCTCCTGTGTATGCTAACCTTTTCAATTATTTCTATAACACTAACGTTCCGCGTGCAGCAGAATACCTTGATAAATGGTTGCAAAATTCAGATGATGACCCTAAAGGTTGTTACTACAGAGCATCTATTAAATATGCTCAGGGTTTATTCAATGATGCTATTTTGAAAGCCGATGAGTGTATTGCAAAAGAAGGCAGCTCGCCATATCCTAACTTGTATGGTATTAAGGCTATTGCTTATAATCGTTTAAACGATACTGTTAATGCTAAAAAAAGTTTTGATGAATATTTCAAGAGACAAAGCCCTGATAAAATTGGAGCCGGCGACTATGCAAATTATGCAACATTACTTTTAAAATTCCCGGGAAATGAAGATGAAGTTGCTAAACTTGTGGATAAGGCTGTTGCTATGGATACAACTGAATCAAATAAAGTTTCTTATTTGAAAATGTTGGGGACTGCATATGAAGAAAGAAACAATCCTGCGGAAGCAGCAAAATGGTATGCTAAAATCATGGATGTAAAAAAGAATTTTTCTAACGTGGATCTTTTTAACGCAGGATACAATTTTTATCTCGCAGACAAACTTGATTCTTCAAATAAATATTTTCAAATTTATACCGAAAAATATCCTAACGACATTTTAGGTTATTATATGCTTGGTAATGCATATTCAGTAATTGATTCAACAGGAAATCTTGGCCTTGCCGTTCCTTATTATGAAAAAACAATAGCTATTGGCGAAGCAGATACAACTCAGCCCAATGTTAAACCTCGTTTGTTGAATGCATATAAATTTTTTATTGGTTATTATTATAATACCAAAAAAGATAAAGACATGGCACTTCAATATGTTGACAAGGCTTTGGCTATCGCCCCTGATGATTCTCAGTTGGCAACATTCAAAGAAATTATCAGCAAAAACGATCCTAAAGCTCCCAAAAAATCAACAGGTCCCAAAGGAAAATAAATATTAAAGTCCGGTAGAAATACCGGGCTTTTTTTTAATATCAAAAATTAATTGTTTATCAATGTGTGTATCTTAATTTTGTAACAACTTTTAAAAAAAAATATGCACTTCGTTTTGTTACAAGCTTCATCAGGAGATGCAATTAATTATCTGCCTATTGTTATACAATTGGTATTTGCAGTTGTGTTGATAGGCGGTTTACTTGCCGTTTCAAATTTTTTGGGGCCAAAAAGAAAGTTCTCCGACAAACTTAAAAACTTTGAAAGTGGAATTGAAATAAAAGGAAATGCAAGACAGCCCATTGCTGTTAAATATTTTCTTGTAGCTATACTTTTTGTGCTGTTAGATGTAGAAGTGATTTTCTTCTATCCTTATGCAGTAAATTTTAAAGAGTTAGGCTGGCAAGGTTTTATTGCAGTTTTAATTTTTGTAGGCCTTTTTCTTGCAGGTTTTATTTACATGTATAAGAAGGGTGCATTAAAGTGGGAAGATTAAAAAATTTAAATTATGGCACGTCCGGTTCAATATAATACAACTGTAAAATTTGAAGGAATCCCAGAAGGTTATATGGGAGAGGGGTTCATGGCAACAAACTTAGAGAAGGTTGTAAGCATGGCGAGGAAAAATTCTTTATGGCCATTGCCTTTTGCTACAAGTTGCTGCGGAATTGAATTTATGGCAACAATGGCAAGCCATTATGATATAGCAAGGTTTGGTGCTGAAAGAGTTGGGTTTTCTCCAAGGCAGTGTGACCTTTTAATGGTAATAGGAACTATTGCAAAAAAAATGGCTCCTGTATTGCGTCAAGTTTATTTACAGATGGCTGAACCACGTTGGGTTTTAGCAGTAGGAGCATGCGCTAGCAGTGGCGGTATTTTTGACACTTATTCTGTTTTGCAAGGAGTTGATCAGGTTATACCCGTTGATGTATATGTGCCCGGCTGCCCGCCTCGCCCTGAAGCTATTCTTGATGGATTTATGAAAATTCAGGAATTAGTAAATGCCGAAGGTTTAAGAAGAAGGCATTCGGACAGATACAAAGAATTATTAGCCGGATACGGTATTCAATAATATTATTAATGAATTTGACAAACGAAATTATACAGCAAAAACTGACCGAAAAGTTCGGAGATCAACTTTATGATTTTTCTGAACCTTACGGAATGCTAACATTTAAAGCACCGAAAGACCTTAATTTAAAAGTGCTGCAATTCCTTTATGATGATGAAACCCTGCGTTTCAGATTCCTTACCGATCTTCAGGCGGTGCATTATCCTAACAGTAAAGGCAATGAATTAGCAGTTGTTTATCATTTGCACAATCTTGTTGATAATGTAAGAATCCGGTTTAAAGTTTTTACCGATATAGCAAAGCCTGATGTATTCAGTGCAACAGCATTATATCGTTCGGCGAACTGGATGGAAAGGGAAACGTATGATTTTTTTGGGGTTAATTTTATAGGCCACCCTAATTTAATAAGAATATTAAATGTTGAAGAGATGGATTATTTCCCGCTAAGGAAAGAATACCCTCTTGAAGATATGACAAGAGTGGATAAAGATGATGAAATGTTTGGCAGGTAATTAAGTATAGAAAAAATGAAGAAATGAGCGAACAACATGTAAAACTTCCGGAAGGTAATATAGAAAAACATACTACAACTTTAAATCTCGGGCCTACACACCCGGCTACGCACGGAGTTTTTCAGAATATTCTGGAACTTGATGGTGAACGAATTGTAAGTGCTACTTCTACAATAGGTTTCATACATAGAGCATTTGAAAAAATCGCAGAAAGAAGGCCTCTTTATCAAATAACTCCATTAACAGACAGGCTTAACTATTGTTCAGCACCATTGAATAATATGGGATGGCATCTCACTTGCGAAAAGTTGCTGAATATCCATACTCCAAAACGCGTTGATTACCTCCGTGTGATTATTATGGAACTTTCTAGAATAAGTGACCATTTAATTTGCAACTCTATTGTTGGTGTTGACAGTGGAGCATTTTCCGGTTTTTTATATTTAATGCAGTACAGGGAACTTATATATGAAATATATGAAGAAATCTGCGGTTCACGGCTAACAACCAACATGGGGCGCATTGGAGGTTTTGAAAGAAATTTCTCTGCTGTTGCGTGGGACAGGTTAGAGAAATTCTTAAATGAATATCCTGCAGTTTTAAAAGAATTTGAAAACCTTTTTGTAAGAAACAGGATATTTATGGACCGAACAATTGGCTGCGGACCAATTAACGCTGATCTTGCTTTAAATTATGGATTTACCGGCCCTAATTTAAGAGCTGCAGGTGTTGATTATGATGTTAGGGTTCATACACCCTACAGTAGTTATCAGGATTTTAATTTTACCATCCCGGTAGGTACTACCGGAGATTGTTACGACAGGTTTTTAGTAAGGCAGCAGGAAATGTGGGAAAGTATTTCAATAATAAAACAAGCATACCAGAAAATTCAGGAATTTAAAGGAATTGAAGCTGATGTTTACCATGCCGATGTTCCGGAATATTACCTTCCTGACAAAACAGATGTTTATACAAAAATGGAAGCTCTCATTTATCATTTTAAAATAATAATGGGAGAAACAAATATTCCTCATGGTGAAGTTTATAATTCTATTGAAGGAGCTAATGGTGAACTAGGATTTTATCTTATTGCAGATGGTGGACGTTCGCCATACAGGTTACATTTCAGGCGCCCGGGTTTTATTTATTACCAAGCTTATACCGAGTTAATACGAGGTGGAATGTTGTCGGATGCAATTATTACTATGAGTAGTTTAAACCTTATTGCGGGAGAAATTGATGCATAATTTATTAAGATGACTATTGAATTTACAAAAGAAAGACTAGATAAAGTTGCCGAATTAATCAGCAGATACCCTGCCGGTAAACAAAAAAGCGCCTTATTGCCTGTTTTACATTTAGCACAAGAGCAGTTCTCCGGTTGGTTAAGCGTACCGGTAATGGATTATGTTGCATCAGTATTAAATCTTGAGCCCATTGAAGTTTACGAAGTAGCTTCTTTTTATAGTATGTATAATCTTAAACCTGTTGGGAAATACATTTTTGAGGTTTGTCAAACAGGTCCATGTATGATTAATGGTAGTGATGAAATAATTAATTATATAAGCAACAAACTGAATATTAAAGTTGGTGAAACAACCTCCGATGGATTGTTCACACTTAAAACTGTTGAGTGCCTTGGAGCTTGCGGCTACGCACCGATGATGCAATTAGGTAAAATATATAAAGAGCATCTTACTCCAGAAAAGGTAGATGCTATTGTTGAAGAATGCAGAGCAAAAGCTGCAATAAACAATTAACCGGAATGTTATGGGAATTAAATTACTTATAGATAAAATTAATATACCGGGTATTAAAACTTATGAGGTTTACCGGAGAGAAGGCGGTTATAAAAGTGTGGAAAAGGCGCTTAAAATGCAGCCCGCAGAAATTACTGAAGAGGTTAAGAAAAGTGGCCTCAGAGGAAGAGGGGGTGCTGGATTTCCTACCGGTTTAAAATGGAGTTTTTTGGCAAAGCCCGAAGGTGTTCCTCGCTATCTTGTAGTTAATGCTGATGAAAGTGAACCCGGTACTTTTAAAGACCGGTATTTGATGGAATTTATACCTCACATTCTTATTGAAGGAATTATTTCCTCTTCTTATGCATTGGGAAGTAATGTAAGTTATATTTATATAAGAGGTGAATATCACTGGATTAGTGAAATTCTTGAAGAGGCAATTGCAGAAGCTAAGCAAAACGGTTGGCTTGGAAAAAATATTCAGGGGTCAGGCTTTGATTGTGAAATATATGTACATCGCGGCGCAGGGGCTTATATATGCGGAGAGGAAACTGCATTGCTTGAAAGCCTTGAAGGTAAGCGCGGTAATCCGCGAATTAAACCTCCATTTCCTGCCGTGAAGGGTGCATGGGGATGCCCTACAGTTGTAAATAATGTAGAAACAATTGCTGCTGTAGGCCCAATACTAAATATGGGTGGTGAAGAATATGCAAAAATTGGTGTAGGTAAATCAACAGGCACAAAACTTATATCCGCTTGCGGAAATATAAATAAACCTGGTATCTATGAAATTGATATGACAATTTCAGTTGAAGAATTTATTTACAGTGAAGAATATTGTGGTGGAATTGCTAATGGCAAAAAATTAAAAGCTTGCATTGCAGGAGGTTCTTCGGTTCCAATACTACCTGCCAACCTTTTACTTACAACCGCCAAAGGCGAGAAGAGAATGATGAATTATGAAAGTCTTAGCGATGGTGGTTTTGCAACCGGAACTATGATGGGATCAGGTGGCTTTATTGTGCTTGATGAAGACCAGTGCATTGTAAGGCATACTTACACTTTAGCCAGGTTTTACCGCCATGAAAGTTGTGGCCAGTGCAGCCCCTGCCGTGAAGGTACCGGTTGGATGGAAAAAATATTGAAGAATATTGAAACAGGAAAAGGTACTTTGGGTGATATTGACCTGCTGTGGGATATTCAACGTAAAATTGAGGGAAACACAATTTGCCCGTTGGGTGATGCCGCTGCTTGGCCTGTGGCTGCTGCTATCAGGCATTTCCGTGATGAATTTGAATGGCATGTTCTTAATCCTGAGAAATGCCTGACAGA
>JAFDXB010000040.1 GCA_018268175.1 Bacteroidota bacterium
AAATCAAAAAATCAAAAAATTACGAATTACAATTTTAAATTCCTCACACAATCTGTCCATCTTTCATATGCAAAATTTTATTGCTCATGGTTGCTAATTCTTCATTATGAGTTACTATTAAAAAGGCCTGATTAAAATTATCTCTCAGGCTAATAAATAAATTATGAAGGTTTGATGCGTTTTCAGAATCGAGGTTGCCGGTTGGCTCATCAGCCATAATTATCGTGGGGGAATTAATTAACGCACGTGCCACTGCTACTCTTTGCTGTTCACCTCCCGACAATTGCTGAGGCTTATTGTTGATTCTATCTTTTAAACCAAGAAAATCCAAAAGTTCTAATGCTCTTCTTTTTACTTCCGCAGAATTTTTTTTCGCAATCCACCCCGGAATTGAAACATTTTCCAATGCAGAAAATTCCGGAAGTAAATGATGAAACTGGAATATAAATCCAATATTTTGATTTCTAAATTTTGCAATATTTCCTGCACTTAGTTTATTTACCTGCTTTCCATCAATAAATATATCACCTGAATCCGGCTTATCTAAAGTTCCTAAAATATGTAACAATGTGCTTTTGCCTGCACCTGATGATCCTACAATACTTACAACCTCACCCTTTTCTATATTAAGGCTTACACCTTTTAAAACTTTCAAATTCCCATAGCTTTTGGTAATATTCTCTGCTCTCAACATATTCCCGAAAATAAAAATTAAAAATGAATTTGCTTAAGTAATTGCTCTATAACCAATCACAAAAACTTAACAATAAATTTTCCAAATGCTTTAAACTTTAAATATATAATCAAATAAAACATATTAATAAAAAAAACAAGTTTGGTAATATCACAGTAACTTCTACATTTGCAAAAAAATAAAACCTGAAAAGCTTATGTTTTGGACTTTAGAACTTGCCTCACACTTAGAAGATGCCCCTTGGCCGGCAACAAAGGATGAGCTGATTGATTATAGTATCCGCAGCGGCGCACCGATAGAGGTTATTGAAAACTTGCAGGAACTTGACGACGAAGGTGAAATTTATGAAGGCCTTGATGACATCTGGCCTGATTACCCCAGTCAGGAAGATTTTTTCTTCAATGAAGATGAATATTAATTGAAAATATTCAGGAGCAATGCTCCTGAATATTTTTTTATCCCATTTTTTCTATAACACCTTGTGTAACTCCCATTGAAGAGAATCCTCCATCATGGAAAAGATTTTGAAGTGTTACCATTTTTGTAAGGTCTGAAAATAGAGTAACTATATAATTAGCACAATCTTCAGCACTTGCATTGCCTAACGGACTCATTTTTTCTGCATAATCAATAAACCCATCAAATCCTTTTACACCACTACCTGCAGTAGTTCGTGTTGGCGATTGTGAAACCGTGTTCACCCTAACTTTATTTTTAATACCGTAATGGTAGCCGAATGACCTTGCTATACTTTCAAGTAATGCCTTTGCATCTGCCATTTCATTGTAATCCGGAAAAACTCTTTGTGCAGCTATGTATGTTAAAGCAACAACGCTTCCCCACTCTTTCAAGGCATCCATCTTCATTGCAGTTGCCAAAACGCGGTGCAGGCTTACAGCCGAAATATCTAAAGTTTTTGCATTGAATCCGTAATCAATTTCAGTATATGATTTTCCCTTTCTTACATTTAAACTCATACCTATTGAATGCAGAATAAAATCAAACTGACCACCAAAATGTTCAATAGATTTTGATATTAGGTTCTCTACATCTGCAGAACTGGTAACGTCGCATGGTATAACAATAGAATTTGTAGTTTCTGCAAGTTTGTTTATTTCACCCATTCTTAATGCTACAGGTGCATTGGTTAGAACTATTTGAGCTCCTTCTTCAAAACAACGTAATGCTGTTATCCAGGCAATTGACTTTTCATCTAATGCGCCAAAAATAATTCCTTTCTTGCCTTTTAATAAATTGTACGACATAAATTATTATTTAAAAAAGTAAAAATAATGATTGTTCAACTATTTGCTTCAATCATTTCTTTGGCATTTGCGCAAGCCGCAGATGAAGGATTTTCACCTCCAAGCATTTTTGCAATTGCATTAACCATTTCCGGCTTATTTAATTTTTTTATTGATGTTTTAATTGCCCCGGTGGAATTATCTTTAAAAACATAATAATGATTATCTGCTTTAGCAGCTATTTGCGGCTGGTGTGTTATTGTAATTATCTGATGAGATGCTGACATTTCCTTCATTATAATACCGACTTGTTTTGCTGCTTCTCCGCTTATTCCCGAATCTATTTCATCGAAAATAAGGGTTGGCAATTGCAGTTTTTTCGCAACAAGCGATTTTACAGATAGCATAAGCCGGTTTAATTCACCTCCACTGCCAACTTTAGCAAGGCTTTCAAACCTGGCATCCTCATTGCCCTTTTTGCTTATGTTAGCGTTAAACAAAAAAGTTACAAGATCTTTTCCATTTGTACCGTAATCTGTTTCCGAAATTTCAATTTTTAATTCGGCATTGGGCATCCCCACTTTTTTTAAAAGAACATTTACATTTTTTGAAAATGATGCTACTTGCTGTTTTCTGCTTTCGGAAAGCCTGATTGCCTCCTCACTAACCTTATGCCACAAACGTTTGTGCTCTGCCTTTAATTGCTCAATTTTTTCTTCATTAGTTTGAACTTCTTCCAATTTTAACTGAAGATAATTTTTTATGGTAATTAATTCAGCAGTTGAATTAACCCCATGTTTTTTTTGCAATTTATACCCGGCTGATAACCTGTCGTTCACAAATTCTATTCTTTCCTGATCATTATTAACGTTATTATACAAACGTTCAAGCTCTCCGGAAATATCCTGCAATTCTATTATACTTGAAGAAAGCCTGTTGCGTAAATCAGATATAGCGGGCGACAAATCACTCACTTGTGCTAATTGCTGAACAATGGTTTTTATTGAATTAATTACCGGAATTTCACTATCACTAAGATTATAAACTGCGGATTGCAACTGCCTGCTAATTTCTTCTGAATTGTTTAAAACTTTCAATTCTTCACTTAAATGTTCAAGTTCATTTTCCTGAAGTTCCAATTCCTCAATTTCAGAAAAAAGAAACCGGTTGTAATCCATTTCCTTTTCTGCCTGTGCAATAGTTTGTTCTAATTTGTTTAGTTCTAAATTTATTTCCTTATACTTTAAAAAATATTCTTTGTAATTTTTTAAAATTTTAGAATTGTCGGCAAGTGAGTCTAAAATGGTTAATTGAAAACTATTATTGCTTAGTTCACGTGCATCAAATTGTTGATGAAGGTCAACTAAATAAAAACTTACAGCTTTTAACTGTAATAAAGTTACCGGAGTGTCATTTATAAAGCTTCTGCTTTTTCCTGAAGAATTTATTTCTCTTCGAATTACTATTTCGCTATCGTAATCCAAATCATTTTCAGAAAAATAATTTTTCAGTTCTACATTTTCTGAGATATGAAACCTTCCTTCAACAATACACTTTTCATTTTTGGATATTAATACCGAAGTGTCAGCTCTTTCTCCCAAAATAAGATTAAGCGCTCCCATTAAAATACTTTTTCCGGCACCGGTTTCACCTGTAATTACATTCAGGCCGTGGCCAAAATTTATAGTAAGTTTTTCAATAATCGCGTAATTATTGATGTATAATTGTGTAAGCATAAAATATCCTCAAATTTACGTTTTAGGCATAAAAAAAAAGGTAACACTTTTCAGTATTACCCTTTTAATAATTCTTCTGGTTTATTTTCCTGTTTCAGAAACAGAATCTGCAAGATCAGAATCAACTAATATGCGTCCGCAGTTTTCGCACACCATTATTTTTTTATGCAATTTAATTTCACTTTGCTTTTGAGGAGGAATTGAGTGAAAGCAACCACCGCAAGCCTCTCTTTCTACAGCAACTACAGCAAGGCCATTTCTGTAGTTATTTCTTATTTTATCGTAACCCTGTAAAAGCCTTTCTTCAACCTGCGCACGTGCTTCTCCAATTTCTTTATTAAAAACCTTTTCTTCTTTTTCAGTGTCTTTAATAATCTTTTCAAGTTCAGCTTTTTTAGCGGCAAGGTTAGCTTCTTTTGCAGCAACAGCCTTCTTTGCATTTTCTAAAAGAACTGCTTTTTTAGCAAGATCCTCATTTGCATTCTTGATATATTTCTCAAAAAGCTTTTCGTCCAGTTGCTGAGTTTCTATTTCCTTATTTATCGCTTCGAATTCACGGTTATTTTTTACATTTTCACTCTGCTTCTCATATTTTGCGATAAGCGCCTTCGCTTCTTTAATTCCTTCTTTCTTTTGTTCAATAAATTCCATGATGCCATTTATCTCTTCTTCCACTCTTGACTGGCGGGCATGCAGGCCTTCAATTTCATCTTCAAGATCTTTAACTTCCATTGGCAACTCTCCCTTCAAAATGCGGATTTCATCCAATTTGCTGTCTATTTTCTGCAAACGGATTAAAGAAACAAGTTTTTCTTCCACTGAAAACTCTTTAACAGCCATATATGTTTATTTTAATTTTAAGAAAAATACCTAACAGGATTGGTATTCAAATTAGTTTTTAGGACGGCAAAGTTAGGAAAATTCTCCCGTATTATATCATGCAATAATTCAACTGTAAATTGTTCGCTTTCATAATGGCCAATATCTGCAAGAATGATTTTACCGTCTGCATCAAAAAATTCATGATATTTTACATCTGAAGTAATATATACATCAGCTTTAGCTGAAATTGCCTTTTTTAATAAAAAAATGCCGGAACCTCCACATAAGGCTACCTTTTTTATCACTTTTCCGGGCAATGCGGTATGCTTAATTACTTTTAAATTAAACTTTTCCTTCAATTCAGATAAAAACTCATTCTCCGGTAAAGGTTGTTTTAAATTGCCTGTTACACCTATTCCGTATTCATTTACCGAATTTGATAAGCTATAAATATCATAGGCAACTTCCTCATAAGGATGATTTTTTAGCATTGCCTCAAGTATTTTTCCTTTTTGCCAAAATGGAAATATAATTTCAAGTTTTGATTCTTTTTCTACTTGCCGTTTATTAATACTACCAGAATATGGATTGGAGTTTTTTAAAGGACGAAAATTACCAAGTCCCGAAGTTTCAAAGCTGCATTCATCATAATTATTACCAATTCTTCCGCCGCCGGCGAGAAATAAGGCATTTTTTAGTTGCTCCTTATGAGTTTCAGGAACAAAAACCGCAAGTTTTAATAGCACATCTTCTCTTTTGTCAAGAATTTTCACATCCGTTAAACCTAATTTTTCTGCTATTTTAAAATTGACACCTCCATGTATGCTGTCCAAATTTGTGTGACAGGCATATATAGATATATTGTTTTTTATGGCAAGAAGTAAAGTTTTTTCAATATAGTTTTTGCCTGTTAGAGATTTTATGCCTTTGAATATTATAGGGTGGTGTGCAATTATTAAGTTACAATTCCTGTTTACAGCTTCTTCAACTATTTCGGGAATGCAATCAAGGCACGTTAAAATGCCTGTACATTCAAGTGAATCATTCCCTGTAATTAAACCTGCATTATCATAACTTTCCTGCAAGGATAAAGGAACAAGCAATTCAAGTTTTTGTAAAATTTGGGAAATAAGCATTTTAGTTATTTGCAGGCAAAGATATTTTAAATTTTACGCTCTACGTATTTCCACCATTTTCTCTGCCTTATGGCAGAAGCAGGCATATTTTTTTAAAAGTAATGCAATAAAAAGTATAAAATGTAGTTATAGTTAGAACGGTTCGCCGTCCATCCAATAATTCATAAAAAGCCCTAACCTATGTGTGCAAAGACCATGGCAAAAACCATCGTTATTAGTACGCTTCTGATTATCTCAAGCATTAGTATTAAAGCGCAGTTACACGCCAATTTTACAACTTCAACAGTTTCAGGATGTTACCCTATTGTAGTTCAGTTTACTGATGCAACAACCGG
>JAFDXB010000041.1 GCA_018268175.1 Bacteroidota bacterium
AATCAAGAAATCAAGAAATCCAAAATCAAGAAATCCAAAATTATGTACGATTTACGATTTTAGATTGACGATTTTAGATTGTGTGATTTTAGATTTTATATTGTAGAGTGGGGTAAATCAAGAAATCAAGAAATCCAAAATCAAGAAATCCAAAATCCAAAATCAAGAAATCCAAAATTATTTACGATTTACGATTTTAGATTGACGATTGTGTGATTATAGATTTTATATTGTAGAGTGGGGTAAATCAAGAAATCAAAAATCAAGAAATCCAAAATCCAAAAATCCAAAATCAACAAATGGAATGATTTTTTATTAGCATCCATTTATTTTATATATCATTTCAATTTACATTTGCTCTTGCTTTCGGATTGATTAAAATATATAATGGCAGGAAAAAGACACAACCGCGTAACAGCGGCCGGTTTATTAATAGCCCTCGGAATTATTTACGGCGACATTGGTACTTCGCCATTGTATGTGTTCAACTCTATAATTAACGACAGAGAAATAACACGTGAGCTTATTCTTGGATCACTTTCTCTTATCATCTGGACTCTTACACTTCAAACAACTTTAAAGTATGTTGTTCTTGTGCTTAGAGCCGATAATAAAGGTGAAGGTGGTATATTTTCATTATTTGCATTAGTTCGCCGAAGGCGCAAATGGCTGGTAATACCTGCAATGCTCGGGGGGGCTGCAATGCTTGCAGATGGAATAATTACTCCGCCAATTTCAATTACTTCAGCCGTTGAAGGGTTAAAGAAATTACCACAGTTCAGAGAAATGGAGCAAACCACAATTGTTTATATAGTACTGGGATTAATAAGTGGTTTTTTCTTTTCGCAGCAATTCGGCACAGCCAAAATTGGTAAGTTTTTCGGGCCTATAATGAACACTTGGTTTTTGATGCTTGCAGTTGTTGGCTTCATTCACATAAGCGATGACTTTACAATATTAAGCGCCCTGAACCCATATTATGGTTTACATTTTCTTTTAAATTATCCCGGTGCATTTTGGCTATTAGGTGCAGTGTTTTTATGTACAACAGGAGCTGAAGCGCTCTACAGCGATTTAGGGCATTGCGGCAGAGGTAATATTCGTATTTCGTGGATATTTGTAAAAGTTTGCCTTTTATTAAATTATTTTGGCCAGGGAGCTTCATTATTAAAGCATCATGGAGGAAAATTAATGGATGATGCTACTATAAATTCTGAGGGGATAAATGCATTTTTCGATTTGCTTCCAAACTGGTTCGTGGTTCCGGGAGTTGTAATTGCTACTTCGGCTGCAATTATTGCAAGCCAGGCAATGGTTACAGGAAGCTATACTTTAATAAATGAAGCAATGCGGCTTAACCTGTGGCCTCGAATGCGCACAAATTATCCGAGTGAAATGAAAGGCCAAATTTTTATTCCCGGAATTAATCTGGTTTTATATCTGGGTTGCGTTTTTGTGGTTTTATATTTTAGAGAATCATCGCGGATGGAAGCCGCATACGGATTGGCAATTATTACCACAATGATAATGACAACAATATTATTTGCTAATTTTTTAGTGCTTCATCGCGTTAGCAGAATATTGATCTATATTTTCCTGGGAACATATCTGATAATTGAATCTTCCTACTTTATTGCTTTATTGGCAAAATTTACGCATGGCGGATATTTGTCTATTTTAATAGGGATGGCAATGTTTGGTGTAATGTACATTTGGTACCGGGCACGAAAAATTAAAAACAGATATATTGAATTTGTGAGGGTTGAAGAATATATTCCCAAACTTGAAGAATTGAGCAACGATAACTCAGTACCTAAGTACGCAACACATTTGGTTTATCTCACAAGTGCAAATAATCATAAAGAAATTGAACATAAAATTATGTACAGCATATTGAGCGGTAAGCCCAAAAGAGCTGATATTTATTGGTTTGTTCATGTTGATACTACTGATGACCCATATACTTGCGAATATTCCGTAAACCATATTATACCAAATGATATAATTCGTGTTGAATTCAGGCTGGGTTTTCGAATTGCCCCGCGAATTAATTTAATGTTTAAAAAGGTTGTTGAAGATCTTGTTGCTAACAGAGAAGTAAATATTATGAGCCGGTACGACAGCCAGCAAAAGAATAATATGGTTGGCGATTTTCAATTTGTTGTACTTGAAAAATTCTTAAGCCAGGATAATGAACTTCCCTTTATCGAACACATGGTTATGAAGTTTTATTTCTGGATTAAAACATTAAGTGTATCTGAAGAAAAAAGCTTTGGACTGGAACAAAGTAATGTTTTACTTGAAAAGTTCCCACTGGTGGTGGTTCCGGTAAGTAAACTTAAATTGCGGAGAATATTTAATAATGAAGAAGAAGGTTATTGATAAATGAAGAAGAAAACTTTTTTTAACTGGGTAAAGTTTATAATTATTATTTACTGCATAATAGGAATTGCAATTTATTATTTACAGGATAAATTAATTTTTCATCCGGCAAAACTTGCCGCTGATTATAAATATCAACTTCCCGTTAAGTACGATGAAATTTATATTCCAATTAATAAAACCGATACAGTTCATATTCTTAAATTAATTCCGGAAGGTAAAGCCACAGGAGCTGTTTTATATTTTCACGGCAACTCAGGCAATAATAGTTTGTATTACAACAACACTGTAAAACTGTTTTTAAAAAACAATCTGGAAGTGTGGATTCCTGATTATCCGGGATTTGGAAAAACCACCGGCAATATTTCTGAAGACAAAATAAAAGAACAGGCAATACAAGTTGAAAGGCTTGCCTCTTCTGCGTTTGCGCCGCATAAAGTAATTTTCTACGGCCAGTCGCTTGGTACAGGTGTCGCTTCTTATCTTGCATCTGAAACAGCTTGCAGATTTTTAATTCTTGAAACACCTTACGCTGATATTCCTTCGCTTTTTGACAGATATGCTTTTATGTATCCTACTAAAAGCATTGTGCAATATAAATTTCCAACTATTGATTATTTAAAAAATATAACTGAGCCCATAATTATTTTTCATGGAACAAATGATAAAACAATTCCATTAAAAGAGGCATTAAAACTAAAAAGTGTTTTAAAGCCTATGGATAAATTTTATATTTTGGAAGGTTCAGACCACAACAACATTAATCAGTCGCCACAATTTTTAAATGCTGTTGATTCTCTTTTGCATAGTTCTTAAATTTGAATATGTTGAGAATTATATTTTTTCTGATTTTTTATTTAATCCATTTAGAAAATTTCAGCCAGTCGCATGAGCTTGATTTAATAAAGGCAAACAGATTGTCGAAGTTGCCATTAAAATGTATAAATACTGAGTATCCAAATAAAACGGGGCAAGTATTAAGCAAACCATCTGATTTAGGGACTCCTCAACAATTGCATCCGGCATTTTATGGTTGCTTCGACTGGCATTCATCTGTTCATGGGCATTGGGCTCTTGTGAAATTAGTTAAGGAGTTTCCACAATTAGAAAACAGAGATTCAATAATACAAAAGCTTCGAGCTAATATTTCGAAGAAAAATATTGAAGATGAGATAAAGTATTTCAGCCGTAAGCAAGAATATTCATTTGAGCGCATGTATGGATGGGCGTGGCTTTTAAAACTTCAGCAGGAGCTTGATTTATGGGCTACGCCCATTGGAAAGGAACTTGCCACAAACCTTAAACCACTGTCAGATACCATTTGCAGCCGCTATATAAAATTCTTGCCAAAATTAAATTATCCTCTACGAGTAGGAACTCATATAAATTCTGCTTTTGGAAT
>JAFDXB010000042.1 GCA_018268175.1 Bacteroidota bacterium
CTGATATTAAGTTATCAGTCAAAATCCCAAGAATTAAGCAGGTTTGAGAAATTCGGAAAAATAACAACTTCCGATTTAAACCTGAAGTACTATAAAATTGATAGCGGTGCAAATGCTGTTATTTTAAGCGACATCGGCAGCGCCGAAATAGAAGGAAATTCTGAAAATTCATTTTCTTTTAAAATAACAAGGCATAAGGTTGTACATATTCTTAATAAAAACGGTTACGACGAAGCAGTTGTTGAAATTCCATTATTTATTGCAAAAAATGCAGAGGAAAAAATAAAAAAATTCAAAGCAATTACCTACAATCTTGAAGGTGGAAAAATTGAAGAAACGAAACTTGAAAAATCAAATGAGTTTAGTGAAAAGGCTACAAAAAACCATAAAATAGTAAAATATACTTTTCCGAAAGTTAAAGAAGGCAGCATAATTGAATATGAATATGAAGTAGAATCGCCTTTTTATTCAATTGTGGATCCATGGTACTTTCAAAGCCTTACTGCGCCTACACTTTGGAGTGAATTCAAATTTACCATTCCAACTTTTTTTGTATATAATGTTTCTGCAAAAGGTTATCAGCCATTTAAATACAATGAGAAAAAAACAAGGAACGGCAGTTTTGCTATTTCCGGAATGATTGATAATTACAACGCCCGGCGGGGAACATTAACCACTGAGGTAAACGATTACCGGTGGGTAATTGTAAATTCTCCGGAACTTAAAACTGAAAGTTTCACTTCTTCTGTAAAAAACCATATTAACCGGATCGAGTTTCAACTTGCAATGCAAACAGATCCTTTACCTTATAAAAATTATCAAATTACTTGGGAAGATGCAACACATGACCTTCTCAATTCTGAATATTTCGGTAAAGATTTAAAAAGCAATAATGGATGGATGAGTGATGAGATACAACCTCTTGTTAAGGATGAAAAAGATAAACTCAATATTGCAAAAAAAATATTTGCCTATGTAAGAGATAATTACAAATGCAATGATAAACACGGAATTTATTTGGGCAATTCTTTAAAAAGTGTTTCTAAATATAAAGAAGGCTCAATTGCAGAAATAAATCTGCTGTTAGCAGGATTTCTGAAGTATGCAAACATAACTGCAAATCCTGTTTTGCTTAGTACCAGATGGAATGGATATGCATCTGAATACTCTTCTATGATATCGTCAATGAACTATGTGGTAGTTCAGGTTTTTATTGGTGATGATGCATATTACCTTGATGCTTCTAAAAAGTTTCTTGCATTTAATAAACTTTCACCTGACTGTTACAATGGTTATGCAAGAGTGATTGATGAAAATTCAAGGCCTGTTTACTTTAATTCTGATGATTATAAAGAAATTAAAAAAACAACAGTTTTTATTAACAACCTGGAAGAAGGTAAATATGCCGGAGCCATTATTCAAAATTTGGGGGATGCTGAATCTTACTTTGTTAGGCAAGAAATATCATCAAAAGGAAATAAAAATTTCTTTGATGTAATAAGAAAGAAATTTGAATCATTTGCTGACATCTCTTCCGAAGAAATTGATTCACTAAATAATCCTGAATCGAATATTGTTATAAAATACGAACTGAATTTTAAAAATAATGATGAAGATATTATATATGTGAACCCCACGTTTGGACAGGGTTATACAAAAAATCCTTTTAATTCATCAATAAGGAATTACCCGGTAGAAATGCCTTTTACACAAGATGAAATTATTTCTGTAACCATGGAAATTCCTCAAGGGTATGTTGTTGATGAACTGCCAAAACAAACAATATTGAATTTTGATGAAGAAGGAAAATCGTTTTTTGAATACCGTATAGTACAATCGAAAAACACCATAAATTTTTATAACAGAATTAAATTGAACAAGGCTTTTTTCCCAATTGATGATTACGAACCTTTAAAAGAATTTTTTGGTTTTATTGTAAAGAAACAGGCAGAACAAATTGTATTTAAAAAAATGAAGCAGTAATGAAAATTTTATATGTTGTAATATTTTGCATCCTTAGTTTGAATTTATATGCACAAGAACATGATTTAAAAGTTTTATCAATAAATAGTGAACTATTGCAAAATGCAAATGCAGTTAAAAGGTTCGACCGGCAGAAAATTTTTATAAACTCTTTGAAATCTGTAAAAAGTATTCACCATTATGCAATAACTGTATTTAATCAAAATGGTGATGATTTTGCCGGCCTTGTTGTTTATTATGATAAAATGAATGATGTAGCATCAATTAAGGGGAATTTATATGATGCAACCGGAAAAAAAATTCAATCGCTTAAAGCTAAAGATATTCAGGATTTTAGTGCAATTAGTGATTACAGTATTTCCGAAGATGGCCGTATCAAGGTTCATAACTTTAAACATAATATTTACCCGTACACAGTTGAATACTTTATTGAAACTAACAGTAATCAAACTTTTTTAATTCCTTCATGGAGGCCTGTAACAGCAGAAAATATTGCTGTTGAAGAAAGTAATTTTTCCATTTCATATCCGCAAGATTATAAACTGAGATATACAACCGCAAACTATGCAAATGATATTGTTGTAAAAAATGAAAAGGGAATTAACTCAATTTTTTTAGAATGTAAAAATTTAAAGGCTGTTGTAATTCCATTCGCAACTTTGTCGTGGTCTGACCTAAGCCCGGCAGCATATTTTGCTCCTTCCGATTTTGAAATCAGTGGTTATAAAGGCAATATGAATACATGGGAAGGGTTCGGAAAATTTCAATATAGTTTAAATTTAAACAGAGATAATTTGCCTGTTCAGGTTGTGCAAAAAGTTCAGGATCTGACTAAAAACTTAAACACCGACAAGGAAAAAGTTGAAGTCCTTTATAAGTTTCTGCAAGAAAATACAAGATATATAAGCGTTCAACTTGGGATTGGCGGCTGGCAACCGTTTGACGCCGGATATGTTGCTAAAAATGGGTTTGGAGATTGCAAAGCTTTATCTAATTATATGCACTCGCTTTTAAAGACGGCCGGCATCAGGTCGTTATACACAATAATAAATGCAGGCCCCTCAGGCTATGATATGAAGCGAATGAAAAATGATTTTCCTTCTCAACAATTTAACCACGTAGTGCTTTGCGTACCGCAAAAAAATGACACTATCTGGCTTGAATGTACAAGCCAAACAAACCCTGCAGGATATATGGGAAGTTTTACCGGCAACAGGCAAGCTGTGGCAATAGACGAAAACGGTGGCTATGTGGTAAGCACTCCCAAATATGGCATTAATGATAATACTCTCAACAGAAAAGCAGTGTGCAAAATTGATCAGGAAGGAAATTTAGAAATATCTGCAAATACAGTTTATTCTTGCTTACAGCAAGATAGAATAAGCGCAATGATAAATTCCCTTTCCGAAGCCGATCTCAGAAAAAACCTTGAAAGAAACTTACCGTTAACGAATTTCAAAATTCTAAATTTTTCATACAAACAAAATAAGTCGGCACATCCTGAAGTATTCGAAAACTTGAATATTGTAGCCGAGAGTTATGCAAATGTATCGGGCAAAAGAATATTTTTTAAACCTAATATTTTAAACAAATTAGGGTTGCAAATTCAAAGGGATTCCTTGCGGAAGAATGATTTTGTAATAGTTACTTCCGAGCGTGATATTGATGAAGTAGAATTTACACTTCCTGAAGGATATGAACCGGAATCAGGGAATAAAAGCACAAGTTTAGTATCAGAATTTGGCAAATATTCTTCCACTATAAAATTTGAAAATGGAAAGGTTATTTTTCATCGCGTTTTTGAAAAGTACGAAGGCAGCTACCCGGCATCAGTACAGGATGAAATTATAAAATTTTATAAAGACATTTTTAATGCAGAACGGGCTAGTGTGGTATTGGTAAAAAAATAAGAAATTGTATTTAAAGATTAGGCATTTTGTGCAAATTCCTTTGCGGCCTTTGTGGTTACTTGTATTTAACCACAAAGGACACAAAGTACTTCTTATGAGATGAAGAATACCGGTTATGCTACCGAAATATCTACATTATTGCATTTAACGCAGCATCGTAATTTGGCTCTTGACCAATTTCCGGCACTTGTTCTTCATATACAATTTTGCCGGATGGATCTATAACAATTATAGCGCGGCTTAATAAACCTCTCATAGGCCCATCAGTTAGAAGAACTCCGTTTTCCTTTCCAAAATTGTTACGGAAATCAGAAAGCATTACCACGTTTTCAATTCCTTCTGCTGCGCAGAAAGATTTTTGTGCAAATGGAAGATCTTTTGAAATGCACAAAACCACTGTATTGTTTAGGCCGGCAGCTTTCTCATTGAATTTTCTTACTGAAGATGCACAAACTCCGGTGTTAACGCTTGGAAATATATTCATAATGATATATTTCCCTTTGTAGTCGTTAAGAGTTTTTTCAGACAAATCAACTGCTGTAAGTGTAAAATCCTTAGCCTGAGTTCCTACTGCCGGCAATTTGCCATTGGTATGAATTGGATTTCCATGTAAGGTAACGGTTGTAACATTTTCCATATCTTTTGTTTTTTGATTTTTAACCTGTGAAAAGAGTGATCCTGAAAGGAATATTGATAATATAACGAGTGTAAACCTCATAATGCAAAGGTATAAAATTGAAGTTTAATAAACCTTACAGTA
Source organism: Bacteroidota bacterium (assembly GCA_018268175.1). Taxonomy (GTDB): domain Bacteria; phylum Bacteroidota; class Bacteroidia; order Chitinophagales; family Chitinophagaceae; genus Ferruginibacter. The sequence continues at coordinate 4,654 of JAFDXB010000042.1, forward strand.
ATTTGCAGCCAATTATGCTTTATAATCCTTTCTTTAAAAATGATTTCAATTTTAATGTTTGTTTTTTAACGGGCAATTCACTTGGCAACACAAAAAGATCAATTCAGGTTTTTCCTGAATGGATAATGGAAAGGTACAGCTTGCACAACCAAAGTTTCATGATGCTTGCAGAGAACAAGGTTAATTATGATTTTTTGATTTTACCCGTTTCAGAAACTGTTTATGATGTAATTTCTGCTCTTGATGATAGAATAAAATCAGCTTTTTC
>JAFDXB010000043.1 GCA_018268175.1 Bacteroidota bacterium
GCTTTTTGCTGTTGCTGTACCCGCTTGCTATTTTGAGGGAACATTTCATCAAATAGTTGTTCACCTGATATGGTTTCTCCTAACTGGAATGTATCGGTAAGGCAGATGCCGTCAAATGGTGTATAGTTCTCTTTGCCAATGCCATCATCTGGGTCGGGGGTAAGGTCGTGGTACACATTCTCAATGTTTACCGAAGCTATATAATAAGCCAAGAGAACAATTTCATTAGCGTGGATTTCCTTTTTGTATTTGCGTTTTAAATCTTCTGGCTTAATGCGACCACTTTGTAGCAAACGAGTAATGAAAGTACCTGTGCCTGTGAATGGGTCAAGGATATGAACATTTTCATCTGATATGCTTCTGCCAAATTCCTTTTCCAAAATATCAGCTACGGAATGGATAATGAAGTCCACTACTTCCACAGGGGTATAAACAATGCCCAACTGCTCCACCATTTTAGGGAAGGCCGTTTTAAAAAACTTATCGTATAATTCAATGATAATTTTTTGTTTGCCTGCCGCATTGTCTATGCCTGAAGCCCGCATTTTTACGCTCTCGTAAAATTTGTTCAGGGTTTCGGTATCCTTTTCCAATGCTTCTTCTTCTAACAAATCCAACATCTTTTGCATTGACTGGCTCATTGGATTGTGCTGTACAAACGAGTAACCTTCAAATAAGGCATCGAACACGGGTTTGGTAATGATGTGCTGGGAAAGCATTTCAACGGCTTCTTCGTCCTGAACCGAAGGATTGATATTCTTGTGCAAGCCTTTAACGAATTTCTCAAAAGCCTTTTTGTGTTTGCCTTCCTGAGCAATCAATTTTTTGATGCGTTCGGTTTGGCGTTGGGCAATTTCAGCCACCGATTTTGCCCATTGCTCCCAATAACGGCGGTCGCCAACTTTTTGCACCATTCGGGCAAATACCACATTCTGCAATTCTTCGAACTGCAAAGAAAGCTGCGCTGCGAAATCTTTGGCAGTTTCATAAGCCACAGGGTCTTCATTTACCTGAAAAGGATTGCCATCATCGTCAAAAGACCAATCGGGCCTGCCCACCAAAATGTTTTCAGGTTTCTTTTTATTGAGTTCAATTTTATTAACCGTTGCATTAAATCGGTCGTCGTGTGCCCGTAAAGCGTTTAACACTGTCCAAACAACTTTGTAGCGTTCGTTATCATCAAGGGCTTTATCGGCTTCTTTATTGGAAGGAACCACAATCGGGATAATAATATAACCGTATTTCTTTCCCTCTGCCTTACGCATAACACGGCCTACCGACTGTACTACATCTACCTGACTATTGCGGGCAGATAAGAACATCACCGCATCTAAAGAAGGCACATCCACACCCTCACTAAGGCAGCGTACATTTGTCAATACACGGCATTCGTTTTTTGGAACATCTCCTTTTAACCAACCCAATAAATCGTTTCTTTCTGTTGCCGACATTGTACCATCAATGTGCTTGGAATTAGCTGCCACCATTGCATCTTTCTTTTCTTCTGGAAGTGCATTGATGTAGCTATCGGTAGCGGTATTGAAAGTATTGGTGATTTTTCTTGAAACGGCGATGCTTTGGCAGAATGCCACAGCTCTACGCATTGGTTCGGGGTCGGTTGATTTTAGTAATCCTTCATCGCCTAAGATTTGTTTGGATAAGGCATTTATACAACCTATCAATTTTGAAGCATCATCGGTGTTTATTTCGTTCTCCCTGTCCTTAATCATTTTTTGCACATACGGCAGTAGATTGGGGCCTTGCCAAATTCATTCTTTTTTGATGTCCTTACCTGAAAAGAGAGGAATAAAATGTTGTTCATATTTCGTCCTTTTTATTGCTTATAAGTTACTAAAAATATTAGTGATTTCCAAATTTTTTTTTGACTGAAAGGCACACTGGTAAAGGGTTTCAGCTGTTTGGAGGGACTGCGAAAAAATGAATTTTCACAGTCCCCTTATAGGCAATAAACTTTGGTGGAAATTGAATAATTTGGGTACGCCCCAAAAAGAAAAACCCTTGCCACCATTGAGTTTGCAAGGATTTAATACTTTTTGAATAATTTCCAGCGGAGAGAGAGGGATTCGAACCCCCGGACCTGTGACAGTCAACGGTTTTCAAGACCGCCGCATTCGACCGCTCTGCCATCTCTCCGGCGCAAAAGTAAGGGGGCTTTAATTAAACACAAAATTTTTTATTATTTTTTTATAATCAGTCTTTTTCTTTCACTAACGTAAGATCAGAAATCGCAATTGTTATCGGCATTACACCTACTTGAACTATTGCCTTTTTGCCTCTCACTTCCTTTACAGTTCCTACTTGTCGGTTCTTATTCATTTTCACTAAATCTCCTTCTTTTATTTCTCCGGGCATTTCCTGATATTTCTCCTGTAACTTCTTCTGCTGCTTGCTTAAAAAAATTTTATCCTTCTTATTAAACAATAATGCACTTATACTTTTTATTACACTTTCTTTATCCTCAGCCTTCCTCCACTCTATTATTATGGATTTAAGCTTTTTCTCCATGTCTTTATAATATGCAGTCTTTTCTTCTGAAACTTTTTGTTGTGTCTTCAACTTTTCCATTTCCTGATTATGAAGTTCTTTCTTCAAAGCTTCTTCCATGCTGTTTTTCAATTTCTTGTTTTCAGCTAATAATTTGTCAAGAGATTTTTTTTCCTTTTGTAACCTTTGAAGATCTTGTTCTGTTTTATTTAAAAGCCTGTCTAACTCAAACTGTTCTTCATCGGCAAGCTTGCGTGCCCGTTCAATAAGTTTTTTATCTAAACCAATTCTTTCAGCAATTGAAAAAGTATATGAACTTCCGGGTTTACCCGTTTGTAATTTATAAAGCGGCAGTAATTTCTGTTCATCAAATTGCATGGCGCCATTAATTATGCCCTTTACCTTGTTGGCCATAATTTTTAAATTAAGATAATGCGTGGTTACAATTCCAATTGCATGTTTTTTTGCAAGTTCCTCCATTATTACTTCAGCAAATGCTCCTCCTAAATTGGGGTCGCTGCCACTTCCTAATTCATCAATAAAAAATAATGTCTTGCCATTAGCATTTTCAATGAAATGCTTCATGTTTTTTAATTGTGATGAATAAGTACTTAATTCAAATTCTAAACTTTGCGTATCGCCGATATGAATAAAAAGCTGTTTAAAAATTCCCATTTCACTATCTGCATCAACCGACACAAGCAATCCGCTCTGCATCATTATTTGCAACAAACCGGTTGTTTTTAAAGTTACTGTTTTGCCGCCTGCATTTGGACCGCTTATAACCAGAATACGGTTTGTATCATCCAATTTCAAATTTACCGGAATTGTTGGCTTGCCCGCTTTTCTGTTATATATTCTTAATAAGGGATGATATGCATTTATAAGGTTTATTTGTGCCTTATCTTTTATTAAAGGCATCTCTCCATCAATATCAATTGCAAATTTTGCTTTGGCGAGAATAAAATCATATTCGGCCATAAATAACAACCATGTGTTTAACAACGGCGAAAACACACTTAACGTTTTTGTCAGTTCTTTCAGGATTTTATAAATTTCCCTTCCTTCTTCATGTTCAAGAGAAAAGACTGCATTACTTAAATAAATTGTTTCCTCAGGTTCAATATAACTTGTGCGGCGGGAATCACTTTCGCCATGCAACACACCTTTAATCATTCTTTTATTTTCTGCAACCACAGCAAGAACTCTTCTGCCATTCATAAAACTTTCCTCAATATCTGCCAGGTATCCAAGCTTATTATACTTAGCTGCAATTTTATCAAATGCCCGTCTAAGCTCATTTCTCTTGCGGTAAATTTCCATTCTTATATTCGCCAGTTCCGGCGATGCAGTATCCTTAACAGTTCCTGTTTCATCTAATACATCGTCTATTATATTCTTAATTTTGGGCTCATACGCAGAAGCAGAAATAATATTGTATAATGTTGGGTAATTTTCCTTTCGGTCTTTTTCAAACCATCTGAAAATATTTGATACCGCTTCTGTTAACTTACGTATGTCAACAATATCTTCCGCTGCAAGCGCTGAACCCGGTATGCTTAAAAGCTTAAGTTGCCTCTCAATATTATTTGTATAATCATTTGGAAAATGAAAACCACTTTGCAATATTTGTTTGAACTCAAAAGTTTGCCGAAGGTCTTTTTCAATATATTCTTTCTTTGTATGAATTCGCAAATTCAAACTTTTAGTTTTTGAAGCAGCCATCCGGCAATAGCCGGATAAAATATTTTGAATTTTATCAAACTCGAGTTGCTGAAGTGTAGATGCCGGAAAAATTATCATTAAACGTGGTGTTTGGGCAAAGTTAACAATGCCAATACTTACAAGTATTAATTTGGCACCAGGGTTGTAATTTAGCTACAAATAATTATTATGCCTGAAAATTTAGAAACTGCTACTTTTGGCAATGGATGCTTTTGGTGTTCAGAAGCAATATTTAAACAACTGAAAGGAGTGAAAAGCGTAAAAAGCGGTTATAGCGGCGGAGACATGGCTCACCCTGATTATAAAACAGTCTGCACAGGCGTTACAGGCCATGCGGAAGCTATTGAATTAACCTACGACCCTGAAGTAATTACATACCCTGAAATATTGGAAGTGTTTTGGAAAACTCATGATCCCACCACCCTTAACCGCCAGGGAAATGATGTTGGAAGCCAGTACAGAAGTGTTATATTTTACCATAATGAACAGCAAAAAGAAATAGCAGAGAATTATAAAGAACAATTAGACAAAAGCGGAATTTATAAAAATCCGATTGTAACTGTAATTGAACCCTATACTAAGTTTTATCCGGCTGAAGACTATCACGACAATTATTTTTCTATGCACCCAAATGAATCATATTGCCAATATGTAATAAGGCCAAAGGTTGAAAAATTCAAATCGCATTTTTCAGATAAAATTAATGCCGGTTAAGAAGTATTCAGATATTTCACTTATATCACATCTGCAATAACTTAATAACTATTGAACTGCTTTTAGCAAAGCGACTGACGATTACATTTTAATATGGCAATAAAAAATTTAAAATCTTTATTATTTACTTTCTGTTTAATAATTCTTTGTACTTCCACTACTCAGGCGCAATTTTCCTTTTATGATTCAGCGCTTGGCTCTGATGGGTTATACCGGCAAAAATGGAATGTATTGCATTATGAAATTTTTGTAGAACCCGATATAAATTCAAAAACAATCAGCGGCTACAACAACATTACATTTTTTGATAATGGCGCTCAGTTGATGCAGATTGATTTAAAACAACCTATGCAGGTTGATAAAATTGAAGGAAAATTTGGTGATATAAATTTCCGTCGCGACAGCAACATAGTGTGGGTAATGCTTCGTGATACTGCTGCAAAATTTAAAATAAACCCGGACACCAATTTTATAAAAATATATTTTAGCGGGAAGCCCAAAATTGCCCGTAATCCGCCGTGGGATGGAGGTTGGGTTTGGAAAAAAGATGCTTATAAAAATCCCTGGATTTCAGTTGCCTGTCAGGGCGAAGGCGGTAGCTTATGGTATCCGTGCAAAGATGCAAATTTTGATAAACCTGAATTAGGCGCAACATTAAAAATAAAAGTGCCCGATTCGCTGGAAGCAGTTGGCAATGGGCGTCTGGCAAATGTTACTTTTGATTCGGCGGGTAAAAAAACTTTTACCTGGGTGGTAACTGCTCCCATAAGTACTTATAATATTGTTCCATATATTGGTAAATATGTACCAATAGAAGATGTTTACACCGGAGAAAAAGGCACTCTCACACTTGATTACAGAATACTTTATTACAACAAAGACAAAGCAGCAAAACATTTTACTCAGGTAAAAGAAATGCTAAAAGCCTTTGAATTTTGGTTCGGCCCCTACCCTTTTTACGCTGATGGGTATAAACTTGTGGAAGCTCCTTTTCTTGGAATGGAACATCAAAGTGCAATTGCATACGGAAATAATTTTAAACAAGGTTATTATGGTACAGACCTTTCAAAATCAGGCTGGGGCCTGAAATGGGATTTTATAATTATTCATGAAAGCGGGCATGAATGGTTTGGCAATAGTATAAGCTACCGCGATGTTGCAGATATGTGGATTAATGAAGGTTTTACAAATTATTCTGAAGTTTTATTTACTGATTATTATTACGGCTTAAACGCCGGAAATGAATACCTGATCGGGTTGAAGAATAACATAAAAAATGACATTCCTGTTACAGGAGTTTATGGTGTTCATAATGAAGGATCAGATGATATGTATTACAAAGCCGCAGCAATGATACATATTATCAGGCAATTAGTAAATAATGATGATAAGTTTAGAAAAATGCTTCGGGAAATGAATAAAAAATTTTATCATTCTTCCGTGAGTGCCGCTGAAATTGAGAATTTTATTATTAGTTATACCGGATTGAAGATTTCAAAAGTATTTGAGCAATACCTTCATACTGTAAAAGTTCCGGAACTAAATGTAAAAATTAATAAAAAACATTTGTATTATAAATGGAGCAACTGTGTTGAAGGTTTTAATATGCCTGTGAAAATTATAACATCCCAGGGAAAAAAAATTTTACTCCATCCTTCTGAAAAAATCAAGAGAATAAAAATCAGTGGAAACAGTATTACTGTGGATAAAAACTTTTATGTAACACTTACGTTTAACTGATAGATCTGATGCCGGAGATGGAAAATTTTTGAGAAAAGTTCAATTGAATAACGAAAGTTTGGAAGTACGCAAATAACGCCTGATGAACAATTTACTTTTATCAGATGATTGAACTGAATTAAAGAACACTTAAGAAACTATCCAAATGAAATAAATAGAATTATCAGCTTATAAGTATGCATTCATCAGCAATTCAGATGATGGTCTGCCACCACGAATAAACCTTTTTTTAAAGTACGGATCATCCAGGCTGCTTATTGTAACTCCTTTGCTGGAACTTGCGTGAATAAACAATCTGTTTACAAGATAAATTCCCACATGGCTGATACCGCCTGTTGTATTAAAAAAAACAAGATCGCCTTCACGTAATGAAGTTTCCGAAACAGGTATTGATGCGGCAAACTGTTGTTTCGCGGTACGCGGTAACATAATACCATAAACAGAACTCAATAATGTATTTGTAAAACTGCTACAATCAATTCCATGTTGGGAAGTGCCTCCGAATTTGTATTTAGTATTGTACCAGTTATCAATAAAATTTATAAGAGATAGATTCTTCACAGTTTCAAAAGCTTTATCCATCACCTCTGAATAATTTAATTCCAACTTTTTATTCTTTGAAGACGAGAGCAATGAATTGGTTGCCAAAAGTGCAGGTTGTATAGCCTTAAAAACTATAGGGCCAATTTTTGAAAATGAACTTTCATTATGTTCAACCGCCTTTTTTTGTTGTGCCTGTGCACCTGAAATTAAACTTAAAAAACAAATAACTGCTATTGAAATTCTTTTCATTCTTTTGCTTTAAACGAAAAAATATCCGCGAAAATAGGGGAATTATTCCAAAAATGTGGAAAAGATGCAACAAAACCTTAGGCATTTATTTACGACCTTCGCATAAAAATCTCTGTATATAAATGAAGTTTTCGCATCTCCACGTACATACACAATACTCTCTATTAGATGGAGCTGCATCTATAAAAAATTTATATAAAAAAGCCATCGCCGACGGCATGCCTGCTCTTGCAATTAGTGATCATGGAAATATGTATGGAGTTTTTGAGTTTGTTAAAGAGGCTTATAAACATAAAAATGCTGATGGCAGCCTTAAAGTTAAACCTATAGTGGGTTGTGAGTTTTACATCACTACAGACAGAACGAGAAAAACATTTACCAAAGGTGACAGAGATCCTCGACATCATCAGATTTTATTGGCGAAAAATGAAACAGGTTATAAAAATCTAATGAAGCTTACTTCATTAGGTTTCACCGAAGGTTTGTATTCAAAATATCCAAGAATAGACAAAGAATTAATTCATAAGTATCATGAAGGACTTATTGCAACTACGTGTTGCATTGGCGCCCTTGTTCCTCAAACTATATTAAAAAAGGGAGAAAAGGAAGCTGAAAATGAATTCAAATGGTGGCTTAATATTTTTGGAAAAGATTTTTATATTGAATTACAGCGCCATAATATACCGGAGCAGGAAAAAATAAATACAGTTCTTTTAAAGTTCGCAAAGAAATACGATGTTAAAATAATTGCAACAAACGACAGCCATTATGTGGATCAGGAAGATTACAATGCGCATGATATTTTGCTTTGCATAAATACGCAGCAATATAAAAGCACACCCTCAAGTGCGAATTTTGGAGATGAAGAAGGGAACTCAAAAAACACACGTTTCGCATTTCCAAATGATCAGTTTTATTTAAAAACAACTGATCAAATGGCCAAGCTTTTTAAGGATATTCCGGAGGCGATAGATAATACAAATGAGATAGTAGATAAAGTTGACCTTCTTAATTTAAAAAGGGACATTCTTTTACCGCACTTCTCAATTCCTCCGGGCTTTGCTTCGCAAGATGATTATTTGCACGACCTTACATGGAGCGGCGCCAAAAAAAGATATGGAATTTTTACACCGGAAATTGAGGAGCGTTTAAATTTTGAATTAGGGACTATCCGTAAAATGGGTTTTGCCGGTTACTTTCTTATAGTTGCTGATTTTATAAAAGCCGGCCGCGATCTTGGAGTATTCATCGGCCCCGGCCGTGGCTCCGCTGCCGGAAGCGCTGTTGCTTACTGTATTGGAATAACTAACATTGATCCTATTAAATATAATTTACTTTTTGAAAGATTTTTAAATCCGGAAAGGAACACTATGCCGGATATTGATACAGACTTCGATGATGAGGGCCGTCAAAAAGTTTTGGATTATGTTGTTGAAAAATATTCCAAAAATCAGGTAGCCCAGGTTATCACTTATGGTACGATGGCAGCAAAATCGAGCATTGCAGATGTGGCACGTGTTATGGAAATGCCTCTCTCCGAGAGCCGTGCATTATCAAAACTGTTACCCGACAGGCTTGGTGTTTCCTTGAAAAGAATGTTAACTGCCCCCCTTTTAAAATCTGATTGCACAGATGGATCTTCAATTGAAGAAAAAGAAGATGTGAAAGGTGATGAACTTAATAATGTAAAATTGTTAAGAGAATATTATCAGGGAAACGAGCTTGCCGGAGAAGTGCTAAGACAAGCTGAAAAACTTGAAGGCTCAGTAAGAAATGTGGGAGTGCATGCTTCCGCAATAATTATAGCTCCTCAGAATTTGATGGATCTCATTCCCGTGGCTACTTCTAAAGAATCTCCACTTCTTGTAACACAAATTACCGGAGATAATATTGAAGAAGCAGGCGTTATAAAAATGGATTTTCTTGGAATTAAAACATTGAGTGTTCTTAAAACTTGTCTTGCACTCGTAAAACAGAATTATGGTGTTGATATAGTTTTAGATGACCTTCCATTAGATGACCGGAAAACATTTGAACTTTTTCAGGCGGGCGACACAAACGGTGTGTTTCAGTTTGAAAGCGTGGGTATGCAGAAAAGTTTGCGTGAACTAAAACCGGATAAGATAGAAGACCTTATTGCTATGAATGCCTTATTTAGGCCGGGGCCAATAGCATATATACCAACGTTCATTGCCCGTAAGCATGGCCGTGAAAAAGTAGAATATGATATTGATGAGATGGAGGAATATCTGGCCGAAACCTATGGAGTTACTGTTTACCAGGAACAGGTTATGTTATTGTCGCAAAAACTTGCAGGTTTCTCCAAAGGAGATGCAGATACTCTGCGTAAGGCTATGGGAAAGAAAAACAGAGAAATACTCGACAAAATGAAAGGAAAGTTTATCAGCGGAGCTGTGGAAAGAGGCTACCCGCAAAATAAACTTGAAAAAATATGGACAGACTGGGAAGCATTTGCGCAATATGCGTTCAACAAATCTCATTCAACATGTTACTCATATGTTGCTTATCAAACAGCATATTTAAAAGCTAATTATCCTGCCGAATACATGGCTGCCTCACTGAATCATGCTCCATCAATTGATAAGATAACTTTTTTTATCGAGGAATGTAAGAGAATGGAAATTCCTGTTCTGGGGCCTGATTTAAACGAATCATTTCCAGGTTTCACTGTAAATAAGAAAGGGCAAATACGATTTGGTTTTGTAGGGATAAAAGGGGTTGGGGAAGCTGCAATTGAAAATATTGTCGCTGTAAGAAAAACGAAAGGAGGTTTTAAAGATGTTTTTGATTTTGTGAAATCAGTAAATCTTAGAAGTGTTAGTAAAAAGGTAATGGAGAGCTTGGTTAAAAGTGGAGCATTAGATAGTTTCGGATTTCACAGAGCACAGTATTTTCATCAAATTACCGGTGAACCTAATACTCTTGAAAAAATTATAAAATTCGGTTCCATTGTGCAATCACATGCTGAAACTTCGGCTAATACTCTTTTTGGAGAAGTGCATATGCCGGAACCGGATCCGCCAAAAATTCCGGATTGTGACCGCTGGTCGCTTATCGAAGAATTAAATAATGAAAAAGATTTGATTGGGATGTTTTTAAGTGCTCATCCTCTCGATAATTATAAGTTCGAGTTTAAAAATTTTAACTTCACCGAAACCAAAATTTTTAATCAATACTTGGCTGACATAAAAACCGTTCCCCCTCCTACTTTTAATATTCGCTTAGGTGGAATAATAGTAGATGTTATTCAGAGAATATCAAAATTCGGCAACGCATATACAATTTTACATTTGGAAGATTTTAACGGAAAATCTGAGATTGTAATTAATGGCGATGCTCAAATAGCGTTTAAAAACTATTTTGAAAAAAATCTGAGAGTGATGATAGAAGGGAATTTTCGCGATAAATACGGAAAGGGGAATTATAGATTTGAAATTAATAAGATTTGTTTATTGGAGAGTGCTGTTGCCGCTTTGTCTAAAGAACTTATACTTGAAATAGATGCAGTGGATATAGACAGCAAATTATTAAGTTTTTTTGAAAACAACATCCGGCAAAATCCTGGTGCTACACGACTTACTGTACATATAAAAGACGATAATGACAGTTTAAGCATTGTTTTATACAAAAGAGCGGGATTAACTATGAATACTGAATTAGTAAGGTATCTTGAGAAAAATTTGCATATAAATGTTGCGGTAAAAAGCCACAATAACTGACAATAATTCATATAATTATTGTGGAGGTAAATTTGCAATTAAATGACTGAAAATATTAAAAATTAATAAAAATCAATGTTATGGCATTAGAATTTACGGATTCAAATTTTGAATCAGATGTATTAAAATCGGATAAATTATCAGTTGTTGACTTTTGGGCAGAATGGTGTGGCCCTTGTCGTGCGATAGGCCCTGTTATTGAAGAATTATCAAAAGAATATTCCGGCAAAGTAAATATAGGTAAAGTAAATGTTGATAATAACCCACAGGTTTCAACAACTTATGGTATAACCAGCATCCCTGCAATATTATTTATTAAAAATGGCCAGGTTGTAGATAAAATGGTTGGTGCGCAGCCAAAATCGAATTTTGTAAAAAAGATAGAATCTCATAAATAATTATTTTGAAGTTTACTTGAAAAGCTGCCTGTTGGCAGCTTTTTTTATAATAGATATGTATCGCTCCTCCGGAGCTTGCGTTAATTGGCAGTTCGCTGCACTATAATTTATCGCTCCTCCGGAATTTGGATTAAAAAATTAATTGTTTATCGTAAAACTACGAGTAACATTTCTATTTAAAGAGTGGTAAATACACTATTACGCAGTAAAAAACTACACCTCAAAAATAGAGCAACAATGCTCTTGATACACAACCAAAAGCGGTGCATCTTTGCATCAGAAGTTGATTGATAGGCACAATTATCAATCATTATCCAAAAATCCAGAAGAAACCAGAGAGTTTTACC
>JAFDXB010000044.1 GCA_018268175.1 Bacteroidota bacterium
GTATCCAAACTTGCGCAACGCATAACAGGTGCATCAAGCAATTCAAAACAATGTTCAGAAATCCATGCCGCTATTTCACCACCTACACCGCCTGTTAAACTTGCTTCATGTAAAATCAAAACTTTTCCGGTTCGTGAAACTGCTTTTCTTATTGCTTCCTTATCATAAGGCAGCAACGAACGTAAATCCAAAATATCTATTGAAACATCGGGATTCTTTATTGAATAATCCTTCGCCCAGTGAACTCCTGCACCATAAGTTATAATTGAAATATCCTCACCTTCCTGAATATGCTTTGCTTTGCCTATTTCAATTTCGTAATACTCTTCAGGCACTGAGCCTGTTATACTTCTGTACAATGCTTTGTGTTCAAAAAACATAACCGGATTAGGATCATTTATAGATGCAATAAGTAAACCCTTGGCATCAACAGGCGATGAAGGATATACAACTTTTAGACCCGGTGTATGTACAAACCATGATTCAGTGGTCTGACTGTGAAACGGCCCGGCCCCAACTCCGCCGCCTGAAGGCATCCTTATAACCACATCTGCATTTTGACCCCACCTGTAATGTATTTTAGCAAGGTTATTTATTATCTGATTAAAGCCTACTGTCACAAAATCTGAAAACTGCATTTCCATTACACTCTTAAAACCTTCCAAACTCAATCCCAGCGCTGCACCCACAATAGCGCTTTCGCACAATGGCGTGTTTCGTATTCTTTCCTTTCCGTACCTTTCCACAAATCCTTCTGTCACTTTAAATGCACCTCCATATTCAGCTATATCCTGCCCCATAATCACGAGATTCTTATGCTTGTCGAGCGATTGAGATAACCCTTCGCTGATTGCATTGATGTATTTTACTCCATCACGTGCAACAATTGGATCGCTGTTTATTTCAGAATTGTCAATTAAATCATCCGGTTTTATGGCAGTTGCGTAAACATCACGGAGTTCTTTTTCATTCGAAACCCGTATATGCTGTGCATTATATGCTTCAGAAAGTTCCCTTTCAATGTAGCTTTTAGTTTCAGCTTTTATTTCCTCAATTCTTTCGGAAGTTATAATTCCTGATTCAATAAGCCAGTTTTCATAATTGTTAAGAGGGTCTTTTACTTTCCATTCTTCAAACAAATGCTTAGGAACATATTTTACGCCACTGGCTTCTTCATGTCCACGCATTCTAAAAGTGACACATTCAATCAAATACGGTTTTTGATTTTTAATACAATATTCCCTTACGCCTTTAATTGTATCATAAACCTCAAGAATGTTATTGCCATCAATTTTTACCGCTTCAATACCATAACCCTTTCCTTTATCAATAAGGTCTTTACAACGGAACTGGTCGCTGCTTGGAGTGCTCAATCCATAGCCATTATTTTCAATAACAAAAATCACCGGCAAATCCCATACTGCGGCAGTATTCAAAGCCTCATGGAAGTCTCCTTCACTTGTTCCGCCTTCGCCGCTGAATGCAAGAGACACTTTTTGTTTTTGTTCAAGCTTATATGCTAATGCAGCGCCATCAGCAAGGGCTAATTGCGGGCCTAAATGTGAAATCATTCCGCAAACATAGTGTTCGGCAGAGCCGAAATGAAAGCTCCGTTCCCTTCCTTTACTGTAACCATCTTCATTTCCCTGCCATTGCATGAACAGCTTATGCAGCGGCATTTTGCGGGTTGTAAAAACTCCAAGGTTCCTGTGCAGCGGCATTATCCACTCATCCGGCTGCAAAGCCAGAGTAGAACCTACTGCAATTGCTTCTTGGCCTATGCCACTAAACCATTTTGAAATTTTTCCCTGTCTTAATAGCACAAGCATTTTTTCCTCTATCATCCGAGGAAGAAGCAATGCCTTATATATCTCAATTAATTTATCGCCGGAAAGATCTTTTTTGTCGAAATGCATGCGCAAATTTCAGTTTTATAAGCATACAAAAAAAGTCTTTTCTATTTGTAATAGCTCACATTCTAATTATGCTCCAAATATTAAAAACAGTTCTACATTAAAATTTCCGACACAGAGCTTTTTTATTTTCTTTCAGGCCAAATCATTTTAGTAAGCACCGATGTTATAAACGACAGCAGGATACTGAACAACATTGCCCACCAAAATCCGTCTATATACATTGAAGCCAATAATGAATCTGCCATCAAAACTATTCCTGCATTTATAACAAATAAAAATAAACCCAATGTAAAAACGGTAATTGGTAAAGTAAAAAATATTAATAATGGTTTTACAATTGCATTTAAAACTGCAAGAATAAAAGCAAATACAATTGCAGTGGTAAAATCATTAAAATGCACACTTGGTAAAATTTCGGTTAATCCAAAAGCCACACAAGCAGTCACTAAAGTTCGAAGTATTAAATTCACTGTTTTTTATTTATAATTTAATAAACTATCAATTCAAAAAAATCTTTTTTCTTAAAATACTTCTTAGCAAGAGCCTGCATTTCTGCGGGAGTGGCCTCCTTAATAGCTTTTATTGAATTGTAAAAAAATGTTTCATCCAATCCGTTTAGAATTATATTTTTCCATTTGGCAATTATTTGGAACGGGCCGTCCAGGTCGCCCAAAATTGAACCAAGCATGTAATTTTTTACAAGCAACATTTCTTCATCACTTATCCTTTCATTTTTAAGGCGTTCCAATTCAAAATAAATTTCTTTAAGTGTAGGTTCACAAACATCCTTGCCTGCTTCAGTGCTTATTATCCATGCACTTGTTGACATGTGATTTTGAATGTAACTGTAAATGCCGTATGTATAACCTTTCTCTTCTCTTATGTTGCTCATTAGCCTGCTGCCAAAATATCCGCCAAGAAAAGTATTTAAAACAACAGCCTTAGTAAAATCCGGATGTTGACGCGTCGGGAAATTCCTTGCCACTCTTACTGCTCCCTGCACCGCATTTTTATCATTTATAATTCTGTATTTGCGCTTTTCCGCCGGCTGCGGCGGAAGTTCAGAAACTTTAAAAGAGGGTTTTTTTAAATTAAGATTTCCGAAATTTTTATCTAATAATGTAAGATAATCTTTGGGTAATTTCCCGGCAATAAAAATTGCACACTTTCCTTTCAAATAATAATTTTCATAAAACTTACGTATGTCCGTCAACGTTATTGAATCAATTTCGTTTAATTCAATCGAAGTGCCATACGGGTGGTGTTCCCCATACAAATAACGGTTGATTAATTTACCGGCAACAAATTCGCATTTCTGAAGCTTAACCTGTAAACTTTGTTTGCTGTTTTGTTTATAAATATCAAGTTCTGTTTCCGGAAAAATGCTGTTAGTAAGCATATCTTCCATTACCGGCAAAAGCTTTCCTAAATGTTTAGATAATGTGTGAAGAGTAAGCACTGCAGTTTCACTAAAACATGATCTGTTTATATAGGCTCCATAATAATCAAATTCTTCATTTATTTGAAAAGCAGTGCGGTTTACAGTTCCATTTTTTATAAGAAAATTGGTGGCTCCTGCAACTCCCTTTTTCTTTTGATTTATTGACCCGGCATAAAAAACCAATTCTAATTGCAGCACATCTTCTTCGCCGGCTTCCACTGCATACACCGGCACTCCGTTTTTAAGTTGGCCGTATTTATAGGGTTTTAACTGAAGATTAAAATCTAAAGCATTTTTAATTGGTGGCGCTATCTTTCTGTTCATCTTTATGAATGTTTGAAGACAGGTAGTAAAGTGTTGAACTGTTTTCTTCTCTGAAAATCTCTTTCCCTGTTTCTAAAATTTGTTTTGTTGTTATTTTTTTATATTTCTTTAATTCAGTGTTAATAAGGTTTACATCTCCAATCAGTTCATATATTGCAAGGCTTGCAGCACGGTTTGTCATGCTCATATCTTCAAAAGCCATTGCACTTTCTGTTTTGTTTTTCACTTTCTCAAGTTCCTTTTTTGTGATGCCGCTTTTAAGAAAATTTCTAATTTCCTCCATTACTGCTTCTTCAGCATCATTAATTTTTATTCCTGTTACAAGTTTACCCTCAATCGTTAGCAATCCCGGCCCCATTGAGCCCGAATGGTAACAGTCTATACTGCTAAACAATTTTTTCTCTTTTACCAATTTTTGGAAAAGCCGTGAAGATGCTCCGCCGCTAAAAATTTCTGTAATCAGATCGGTAATATAATACCTCTCATCAGAGCGTGGAAATATATGCCAACATTTATAAAATGCATCTAACGGTACATCAGCATACATGGTTTTGCGCCGTGCTGACTTCTGAGCAGGCTCTTTTATGTAACGGTGTTTATTGTTAATTCCTTTTTCAATATCACCAAACCATTTTTCGGCAAGTTCTTTCACCTGCCCAACAGTAACATTTCCGGCAACTACCAGAATTGCATTTGAGGGATTGTAGAATTTTTTAAAAAACCCTTTTACATCATCTAATGTTGCATCCTCAATATGCTTAAGATTTTTTCCAATTGTTAGCCATTGATACGGATGTTTTTTATATGCCATACTTCGCAATTCCTGCGAAACATTTCCGTAAGGTTTATTTATGTAATGCTCCTTAAATTCTTCGCAAACAACCTTTCGCTGAACCTCCAGACTTTTTTTTGAAAATGCAAGGCTTAACATCCGGTCACTTTCAAGCCAGAATGCAGTTTCAATATTTTCTGCCGGCAACTGGCAGTAATAATTTGTAAAGTCCGGTGTTGTAAATGCATTGTTTTCGCCTCCGGCGATTTGAAGAGGTTCATCATAAACTTTTATGTTTTTGCTTCCTCCAAACATCAGGTGTTCAAACAAGTGAGCAAAGCCTGTTTTTTCAGGATGTTCATCGCGTGAGCCCACATCATATAACACATTCACCACAACTGTGGGAACGCTTGTATCACTGTGAACTATCACTCTCAGGCCATTGTTGAGTGTAAATTTTTTAAAATTGATCATGGCGCAAAATTAACTTTTAACGGTTAAGAATTTGATAACTTTGCACCGTAAAATTTTGAAGTAACTTATGGATTTATCCTCATTATACAGCCGTGCATCAAACTTTGAATTTTTATCTGCTGAGGAAGGAGTTTTTTTATTCGAAAATGCGCCTCTTGCTGATCTTATGCTAATTGCAGATGAACTTAGAAAAAAGCAGGTTCCTCATGGTAAAGTAACCTGGCAGATAGACCGCAATGTAAACACCACCAATGTTTGTATTGCTAATTGCAAATTTTGTAATTTTTACAGAATTCCCGGCCATGCCGAAGCCTACATAACAGATATTGCAACTTATAAAACAAAGATTGAGGAAACCATAAAGTTTGGCGGTGATCAGCTTTTATTACAGGGTGGGCATCATCCAAACTTAGGCCTGTCGTTTTATGTAGATCTTTTTAAAGAACTGAAAAGTTTGTATCCCAATATTAAGTTGCATGCTTTAGGGCCGCCGGAAATTGCCCATATTACCAAACTCGAAAAAAGTACCCACTATGATGTTTTAAAAGAACTGAAAGAGGCAGGGTTAGATAGTTTGCCCGGTGCCGGTGCAGAAATTCTTAACGACAGAGTTAGAAGATTGATTAGTAAAGGAAAATGCGGTGCAGATGAATGGCTTCAGATAATGCACGTTGCACATACATTAAACATTACCACATCTGCAACTATGATGTTTGGCCATGTAGAAACTATAAAAGAACGTTTCGACCACTTGGTAAGCATACGTGAAGTTCAAAGCAGAAAACCTGAAAATGCAAAAGGCTTCCTTGCTTTTATTCCGTGGACTTTTCAGGATGTTGATACACTTTTAACCAGAATTAGAGGTGTTCATAATTTAACAACACCCGAAGAATACATAAAAATGATCGCTTTAAGCCGCATTATGTTACCCAACGTAAAAAACATTCAGGCAAGTTGGTTAACTGTTGGAAAACAAATTGCTCAAATGTGCCTTCATGCGGGAGCTAATGATTTTGGAAGCATAATGATAGAGGAAAATGTGGTAAGTGCCGCCGGTGCCCCTCACAGATTTACAAGCAAATCTATTCAACAAGCTATTGCTGATGCCGGTTTTGAACCCCAACTTCGCGACCAGCAATATAATTTTAGAGATTTGCCTGTAATGGAAGAGCAAGTTGTGAATTATTAACAGGTTATTAACAATAATGGTTGTATATTAGAAAATCGTTTTCCATAAGGAAGGCGATTTTTTAGTATAACACATTACCATTTAACTGTATGAACAATAACCCAACCCACCAACTACACCCTGTATTATTTGCTATCCGCTCAGTATTTAAAAAACTTTTGCAGAGCCCTGATTTCTACCCAATTAAGCACTACACAAAATCAAGCCGCAGAAAAAAAAGAGGTGAAGCTTATAAATAACAATTTATGGAAATTACGCATTTGAAAATAAAGTAATTCCACGCTTGATGCCTTACTGTAATTTTTTAATTTTTGCCGTTAGACAATTAAACTCATAGGTTTAACTACAAAAACAGGCAACATGCTTTTAAAATTTCTAAAAAAATTAATCAGGCGTTTTGACAATTTGTTTTTTAGTCAGGATAAAGACTTTGAAAGGCTTCGGGATTTTTTAGCTTAGCTGAATAAGTACTCAACATCTGCTTTAGTAAGCGTTTTCACAAAATTTGAATCATCACCAATCAAGTCTTTTGCAAGAAGGCGTTTCTTTTCCTGCAGTTGCAGAATTTTATCTTCTATAGTATCCACACAAATCATTCTGTAAGCAAAAATATTTTTTGTCTGCCCAATCCTGTGTGTACGGTCAATTGCTTGCTGCTCAACCGCAGGGTTCCACCAGGGATCTACAATATAAACATAATCTGCGGCCGTTAAATTTAAACCCACACCTCCTGCTTTCAGAGATATTAAAAATACCCTTACCTCTTCATCATTCTGAAAACTTTGAATAGCTTTTTCCCTGTCCGCGGTTGATGTACTCCCATCAAAATACTCATATTTAATCCCTAATTCGTCTAACTTTTTCCTGATTAGGCCTAACATTCCCAAAAACTGAGAAAACACTAACGCTTTGTGGTTACTGATATTTTCAGATAATTCACGCACAAGTTCTTCAAGTTTAATGCTAACATTTGGAAACTTTTCTTCTTCGTTTAAAATTGCAGGGCTGTCGCAAATCTGTCGAAGTTTCATTAACCCCTGCAAAATTGTGAGTTGTGATTTATCAATTCCCAGGTCGTTGATAGTTCCCATAATTTTGTCGCGGTAGCTGTTTCTGTAAGCATCATAAATTCTTCGCTGTTCATCATCCATTTCACAGAACAATATAGTTTCTGTTTTTTCAGGAAGGTCTTTCGCAACCTGTTCTTTAGTGCGCCGCAAAATAAACGGCACCAGTAATTTTTTTAAATGCTCTTTTTGTTCCGGCTCACCGAATTTATCAATTGGTTGTGCAAACTCATTCCTAAAAAATTCTACACTCCCAAGTAAACCGGGATTTAAAAAATTCATTTGAGCAAAAATGTCAAATGTATTGTTTTGAAGCGGTGTACCGCTCATGCAAATCTTATTTCTTGCATTTAACAAAGTTGCAGCTTTGGTAACTTTTGAAGAAGGATTTTTGATGGCCTGGCTTTCATCTAAAATCACATAATCGAAATCAATTTTTATCATCAAATTAATATCGCTTCTTAATGTTCCGTACGTTGTTATTAGAATATTATGGCTTTGTAAAATATCAATAGACCTGGTTCTGTTATTTCCATGATGAATATGATACGAAAGATCAGGCGTAAATTTTTTAACCTCATTTTGCCAGTTGTATATCAACGTTGTGGGACAAACGACCAAAGCCTTTAACGATCCATTATTTGTTTTATAATGCTGCAGCATACTCAGCGCCTGAACGGTTTTTCCCAAACCCATATCATCTGCTAAAATACCACCCCAACCTACTTCATTCAAATAATTAAGCCACTGAAAACCCTCACGTTGGTATGGCCGCAGCACGGGCTCAAGTTTAGATGGCGGAAGAGTATCAGGAATTTTGCTGAACAATTTTAATCTCTCATACTTTTCATCAAGCGCAAAAGTTAATTCCTCTTCATTACGGGTTGCATATAATTCATCAATTACGCTTAAATGATATTTCGACAATTTCAGTTTGTCTTTATTCCCCTCTCCAACTTTGAATAAAAGAGAATATTTTTTTATCCAGTCTTCAGGTAAAATGCCTAACGAACCGTCGCTAAGTTGCACAAAAGATTGTTTGGAAGCTAAGGCTCTTTTAATTTCGGCAATTCCGATTTTTTGTCCGCCAAAATCAATTTCAATTTTTGCGTCAAACCAGTCCATACCGCTGCTAACGTGAATTTGAGTGTTGGGGCGGGCAGTATTAAATCTGTAATTTTTTAATGTTTCAAACCCGTAAACCGGAATTTTCATTTCTTTCAGCGTATCAATAAAAAGAAAAAACCAGTTGTTCTTCAAAACCTCAGTGCCACGCAAAGCCAAACTGCCATCGGGCTGAAAAGTGAAAGATGAATGCAACGATTCGAGTTTTTTTAAAAAATCATTCTCAATTGACCTATTCCTTTCAATTACAAGAATTTTATTTCCATCAGGAATAATTAAAGATGGCTTGTCATCATTCTTAACAGGAAAACCGTTATATACAAATACCGGCCGGAATATCAGGTAATGGCCTTTTTCCTGCAACATTAATTTTATTTCAGGAACAAAAGTTTTTGTTTCTTTTAAAAGGCTTTTATCGAAATCAACTTTATATTTTTCTGAAAGAGGAAGAATTTCCTTTTCCATAAAATCTCCCCATTTATCAGCATTAATTCTTTGAATTTTCCCTTTGCGGAATTTTTCCATCAAAAGGCAATCTTCGGTAGTTTTCCATAAATAGGCTGTATCATTATAAACAAAAAACAAATCGCTGTTCCCTTCATTATCGTTCACAGAAATTGTATTGTTTTCAATTTCCACTTCAGTTTGCAGTTCAAAAGCATCGCCGTTTAAAACAACTTTAAATACAGGTATAGCCGGTATTTCCGACAGTTTTAAAGAAACAAGGTTTTGTGTTTTAAACTGCCGGCCGGCAGGAAGCATAAATACATTTTTGTTTGAAGAATTTTCTGCAAACAATTTTATAAGTTTAGGTAAAATATATTCTCCTATTAAAGCTTTCGTTTCATCAGGAAGTTCTTCACCATTAGTATGAATTATATTTTCCCAAATTCCGCTGAAAGGCGAATTACGATTCAGGTATTTATTTATTTCATTATCCTGCAGTTTCCTGATATTTTGAAAAAGTGCTTTATCTTCTTCAGAAAAAATTTCAGTGTTTACATATTTAGACAGATCAAGAACTTCAACTTTTCCTCCTGCATCATCTGCATCAGATTTGATAGCGGCGACATTAAACCCGGGGAAATTTTTTTCATTCATATTAAACACAATCCCCAACTTTTTGCGGGCTGCTTCAACAGGCAAAGTTTCTGTTTCTATATTTTCTGA
>JAFDXB010000045.1 GCA_018268175.1 Bacteroidota bacterium
CCGGTGAAACTTTCTTTAACTTTTACAAGCCCCTCAGGTTCTCCATCATATAAAATCCTGCCGCCGGCAGAACCACCTTCCGGCCCAATATCAATTATATGATCTGCTACTTTAATCAAATCAAGATTGTGTTCAATTATTAACACAGTATTTCCTCTGTCAACAAGTTTATTCAAAACGTCAAGCAAGTGCTGAATATCCTGAAAATGCAGCCCCGTGGATGGTTCATCTAAAATATAAAATGTTTTACCTGTATCTTTTTTACCAAGTTCAGTTGATAGTTTTACCCGCTGAGCTTCGCCACCACTTAATGTTACAGCGTTTTGACCAAGAGTGATATAACCTAACCCCACTTCCTGTAAAACTTTAATTTTACGGTATATAAAAGGAACTGCGCTGAAAAATTCAACAGCCTCATCAACCGTCATATTTAAAACATCGCTGATAGATTTGCCTTTGTAACGTATTTCCAGAGTTTCTCTGTTATATCTTTTGCCATTGCACTTTTCACACATCACATATACATCCGGCAGAAAATTCATTTCTATAACACGCATTCCGGCTCCTTCGCATACTTCACATCTTCCGCTTTTTACATTAAATGAAAACCTTCCTGCATTATAACCTCTTATTTTAGCTTCGGGAACTGCGGCAAATAAAGTTCTTATATCAGTAAAAAAACCACAGTAAGTTGCGGGATTGCTCCGCGGAGTCCTTCCAATCGGGCTTTGATCTATTTCAATAACTTTATCAATATTTTCAAGGCCTTCAATTTTTTTATAAGGCAATGGCTGATCTTTTGATGAATAACAATAGTTATTTAAAATGGGATAAAGTGTTTCATTGATCAATGTAGATTTACCACTTCCACTCACACCGGTAACCAAAATCATTTTACCGAGAGGAAATTTAACCGAAACATTTTTCAAATTATTTCCGGTAGCGCCTTTTAGTTCAATAAACTTTCCATTGCCCGGCCGCCGCTCTTTCGGCACTGATATACTTTTTTTACCGTTAAGATATTGAGCAGTATCAGAACCCGATTTTAATACCTGTGCCGGAGTTCCGGAAGCAACAACTTCTCCGCCATTCACTCCTGCTTTGGGGCCAATATCAATTAAATGATCAGAGGCAAGCATAATATCTTTATCATGTTCCACCACCAATACACTGTTGCCTATATCACGCAAATTTTCAAGCGCCTTTATTAATCTTTGGTTATCTCTTTGATGAAGGCCAATACTTGGCTCATCAAGAATATAAGTTATTCCCTGAAGTTGTGAACCAATTTGTGTGGCAAGCCTTATGCGCTGATATTCGCCACCACTAAGGCTTTTAGAAGGCCTGCTTAAACTTAAATATGTTAAACCTACATTAAGCAAAAACTGTAACCTTTCACGTATTTCCTTTAGAACATCCTTCGCTATTGTATTTTGCTTTTTGCTTAATCTTTCTTCTAAATCTGAAAACCATTCTGCCAAATGATTAAGATCAAGGTCACTTAATTCTGAAATATTCTTTTCATCAACTTTAAACCAGAGGCTTTCCTTTTTCAAGCGTGTACCGTTACATTCAGGGCACACTTTAAGTTTCATAAATTTTTCAGTCCACTGCCTTACATGCTCCGAAGAAGTATTAGAAGCGAACCAGCGCTTAACCATATTTACTACACCCTCAAATTCTTCACTATACATTCTTTCCGATGACGCTGCATCCATGTCAACATCTACGTCGCCTGCATCCACTGCATCTTCAGAACCGTATAAAAGCAAATTCAGTTTGTTTTCGCTCAAAGAATTAAGAGGTGCGTCGAGACTGATCTTATATTTTTTTGCAATCTGCTGAACTTGTTTAAAAACAAAAGCCTCACGTTCTTCGCCCAAAGGCACAATTGCGCCTTCTTTGATACTTAAGTTTTTATCGGGCATTACAGCATCAAGATCAACCTGATATTTTGTTCCCAGGCCTTTACATGAAGGGCAAGCGCCATAAGGCGAATTAAATGAAAAAGCATTTGGCGACGGCTCCTCATAACTGATGCCTGTATCAATACACATCAATTGTTTACTGTACTGAACAACCTGATTTTCATCGTTAACCAACAAAAACAATAATCCATTTCCCATGTCAAGTGTTTTTTGTACACTTTGACTGAGCCGGAACTGCATATCATCTTCAACCTTTAACCTGTCAACAACAATTTCAATATCGTGAATTTTATAGCGGTCAACCTGCATTTTTGGAACAAGGTCTTTTATTTCACCGTCAATTCTAACTTTTACAAAACCTTTTTTCCTAATGTCCTCAAACAATTCTCTGTAATGGCCTTTACGGCCACGAATTACAGGAGCCAAAATGGAAATCTTTTTTCCTTTATATTTTTGAAATACAGACGAAACAATTTCCTCTTCACTGAATTTTACCATTTTTTTGCCTGTATTATAACTATAAGCCTCACCTGCACGAGCAAATAACAATCTTAAGAAATCATAAATTTCGGTTATTGTTCCAACCGTGGATCGCGGATTTTTATTAGTAGTTTTTTGTTCAATTGAAATAACCGGAGAAAGGCCGGTAATTTTATCAACATCAGGTCTTTCCATATCACCTACAAACTGCCGTGCGTATGCCGAAAAACTCTCCATATAACGCCGCTGGCCTTCATTATATATGGTATCAAACGCTAATGATGATTTACCGCTACCGCTGACACCTGTAAAAACTACCAATTTATTTTTAGGAATCTGAACATCAATATTTTTTAAATTATGTTCCCTTGCACCGGAAACAGTAATTGTTTCTTCTGAATCGTTTCTTTTAGCTTTTGCCATAATTTTTAGTAATGCAAAATTAATTAATGTAAGACCAATAATTATTGTTTTAACTAAATGCTTACGCTTCATCGGGTACTCATTTCCCCGATTTACCACACTATTCACCTTTAGAAATGCAATGGCTTAGTAATTGCACAAATTGAAACAATAAAATTTTAAAATATGCAAAAAGCAATAACCAAATTTTTAGGAATGCTGATGTTAGTTTTTCCGGCTGCATTGCTGGCGCAGGATTCAACATCTGCTGTATCAACTACTACAGTTACACAAACCACCTGGTACACTCAACCCTGGGTTTGGCTGGTAGGTGGTGTAATAGTATTATTACTTTTAATAGCAATTTTCAGCGGAGGAAAAAAAACATCCTCTGACAAAGTTGTTATAACAAAAACAGTAAGAACAGAATCTGAATAATTATTATAAACTCAAATAGATATTTTATGACAACAACAAACGACAAACTGGTAGAAGTATTGAACGACCTGATAGAAATAAATAACGACAGGATCAACGGCTATGAAAAAGCTGTTGAAAACACAAAAGAAATAGATATTGACCTTCAGGCAATATTTAAAAAAATGGCAGATTTAAGCCGTAAAAATAAAAGTGAACTTATTGCATGCGTTACTAAACTTGGCGGTGAACCATCAACAGGAACAACTAATGCAGG
>JAFDXB010000046.1 GCA_018268175.1 Bacteroidota bacterium
CAATCTAAAATCGTATATCTAAAATCTAAAATCCCCTCCAAAAATGAAGGGGATTTAATATTCCGAAAATGACAACTACATTTTAATAACCTTCATCACTTTTCTAGTTTTATCACTTAGAATTTCCACAAAATAACTTCCCGGTTTTAGGTCGCGTCCAAAAGAAATTACCTGATCATTTTTAAATTCAAGAACTTTTACTTCTCTTCCCAAATGGTCGGTTATCCTGATTTTCACCTTGCCTGCATTTTTAATGTTAACCTTAAATTCATCTCTCGACGGATTCGGATAAACATTAACCACCACTTCTTCCGCAGGAATTATTGTTGATCTTCCGGTAAAGCCGGGCGCACATTCATTTAATGTAATTTTTATTGATCTGGTGGCCGCCTGAGAGCAGTTATTGACAGGTGTTGCGGACACATTTCCTGCGATAGCAGTATTTGCATAAGCTACTTCAATTGAAATAGTTCCTTGCCCTGAAATTATTGTTCCACCAGCCGGTACAGTCCAATATATTGATGTTGCACCACCGGGCATTGACGCCAATGAATATTTAATTATTCTTGAAGGACAATTACTTAATTCGGTAACTGTGATAGCTCCCGGCGCTCTTGGTTTTAAAACATTTAAACCTAACGACCTTGCCGGCGAAGTTCCACAAGAATTAGTGGCCGCTACAGTTATTTCTCCACCTTCAAAAGTTGCATCATAAATCACTGTAATAACAGTGTCGTTAATTCCAACTCCGTTGGGATGAGAAACGATTGTTGCACCTGCAGGAACCGTCCACACATAAGAAGTTGCATTTGCAGTTCTCTTAATAGAATAAGTTGCATAAGAACTTCCGTTGTTGGTAGAAGACAACAAGTATTCACAAACGTTTGTTGGCCCGCTTATTAACGAAGGCAAACCGCAAATCTTATCTTTTACTATTGCCAAAGTGCTTTCTGAAGTTGTTATACAACCTACAGCTTTAACACTTAGCAAGCTGCCCGAAACGAAATTTGATGAGAAACTCAAAACAACTAATGTATCGTTTGATGGGTCTGCTTCAACTCCATTCATACGTGTGCAGCCTTCAGGCAATGTCCACATATATCCGGGTGCATTCTCAACTTTTTTAATCTTATAAGTAACATAATCTGTTGTTCCAATGTAAGCGCAAACATTTGCCTGGCCTGCAATTGGGCCGGGGGCATTGTAAGTGGCATTTACAATTTTCAAACTACGCTCGCCGCTTGTATAGCAATTTGAAACTGCTCTTACTTTGAGTAATCCGGTTTGATAACCTTGTTGGAAACCTAATAAAATTGTTCTTGTTCCCTGTCCACTTAAAATTGTGCATCCTGCAGGAGCAGTCCACTGATATGAAGTTGCATTTTGAATTGCTTCAACAGAATATGTAGCTCCTCCGGCCTGGCCAATGTACTGGCAAGCATTTACAGGGCCCGAAATCAATCCCGGTGCCTGTGGCCTGTCGGCAGAAATATTCATGCTTTTGGCAGAACGCGATCCACAATTTGAACTAGCATTTACTTTTACTGAACCTCTTACAAAGCCACTGTTAATAGTAACCTGAATTTGTGTTGTACCCTGGCCTGAAATAATATTCATACCTGAAGAAACAACCCAGTTGTAATAATTAGCACCTTCAACTAAAGGTATGGTATAAGTAACAGGAGTCGCTGTTCCCGTAACATCGCATACATTGGTTGGGCCGCTGATAACAGATGGCATATCAGGAACAATTTTCAATACTTCTAATATACTTGGTGCACTTGAACAAGGGAAATTGTTGTTTGAAACTACCTTAAACCTGCTGTGTGTGTATGCAAATGAATTATCAATTACCACACTTATACTTGTGGTGCCCTGGCCACTTATTAAAGTTGCACCAATCGGAACCGTCCATGTATATGAAGTAGCTCCTTCAACCGGCTCTATTGAATATGTTATTGGAATATTTTGATCGGTATATTCACAAACATTTAAAGGGCCTGTTATAGCACCGGGCACAGGAGGAACAACGCCTATTGACATTGTTACTGCATTTGATGTTGCCGGGTTGTTTGTTGCACATGGTGTAATGTTAGATGTTAAAACACATGTAACTATATCTCCATCTTGCAATGTTGATAATGTTATTGTTGCTGAAACTGAATCCTGAACCGGTATTCCGTTTATCATCCATTGATATGCAGGAGAATCTCCACCGTTTATAATTTCTGATGTAAACGTAACTGCACTTCCGCTGCAAGCGGTTTGCGCAGATGGAGTAATAATAATGCTTACCGGCTGTAGTTCATTTACAGTAATTTGAATTGAATTAGAAATTGCAGGGTTTCCTGTGGCACATGGCGTAATGTCTGATGTTAATTGAACACTTACAACATCATTGTTCGCTAAAGTACTTGTTGTGAAAGTAGTAGAATTTGTGCCTACCGGCGATCCATTTATCATCCATTGGTAAACAGGATTTGCACCTTCATTAACAGGGCTTGCCGTAAATGTTACTGAAGTTCCATCACAAATTGTATTGTCAACTGCTGATGATATAATTGATACACTCACAGGTTGAAGTGCATTTACAGTTGTGGTAATACTGTTAGAAAGTGCCGGATTGTTTACAGCGCAAGGGGTTACATCTGATGTAAGTTGAACGGTTACATTGTCGCCATTTTCAAGAGTGGTTGTTGTGAATGTTGAAGAATTTGTTCCTGCAGCTATTCCGTTTACAAACCATTGATATTGGGCGTTTCCACCATTAACGGGTGTTGCAGTAAATGTTACTGAAGTTCCGTCGCAAATTGTATTATCTGCATCTGATGAAGAAATAGATACGCTTACAGGAATTAATGGGTTAATTACAATAGTTGCTGAACCTGAAAGATCAGCACTGATTGCAGTACAATTTTCATCAATTAAAGATGAAACAGTATAAGTTTCAGTAGCAGACGGTGTAACATTTACGTTAATTACAGGGGCGGTTCCACTGAATGTTGTACCGTTAGATAACTGGCCACTAATTGTACCGCTACCTGTAACATTTAAAGTTAATTGGGTTGTGTAATTATCACCAACGCAGTATGAAGCGCCTCCTGATAAAATTGCTGTCGGCCTTTCATTTACTGTAACGTTTGCACTTCCTGAAATATCTGCTGCAATTGCAGAACAGTTATTATCATTTAGTGTTGCTATTGTATAAATTGTAGTATTTACAGGTTGTACATTCACTGTAATTTGTGGAGCACTGCCTGAAAAAGAAGTACCATCTGATAGTGTTCCGGAAATAGTTCCTGTTCCGGTAACATTTAAAGTAAGAACCGATGTTGTATTTGCACCGCGGCAATAAACATAGGTTCCTGAAATATTTCCGGTAGGGCGGCTGTTTACAGTAATGGCTGATGTAGCTGTTTGTTCACAACCTGTTATAGGATTAGTTGCATGTAAAGTATATACAGTTGACTGAGAAGGATTAACAGAAATGTTTTTATTTAAAACAGATGGTGTTCCTGCATTTGCAGGTAATCCGTTTATTGAGCTTCCTGTTGTGGCAGTCCATGAAAACAAAGGAACTGCATTTCCATTTATGGCAACATTGTCAATTGCCCACCAGTATGTATGAGACCCAAAAAATGAGCTACGCCCGCTTGCTTCATAAACAAATCTTAGGTAAACATTTCCTCCTTCGTATGCAGATGGAATATTTACTGATTCAGAACTGAATGATGTTGCATTTCCAACATTTGATGAAAATGATGTAAGAGTATTCCAGTTAGTTCCGTCTGTTGAAATTTCAACAGTGGCACTGCCGCTAACATTTGCTTTGTTGTAAGTATGTTCAAATGTTAAAACTAAATTTGATCCGGAATTTACATTTATTGCCTGCGAAGTTAGTGTACTGCTTACACTTGAAGTTGACTGGCCAAAAGTTGCAGTTGCAGAAGACATCGCAACCATCATATTTCCACCGTTGTTTGACGCAAATGTTCCATTTGAATTAACATTAGACCCACTTACTTCTGATGTAAAAATCTGGCTTCTGTTTCCGGATGAAGTACCGGCGGCAGTAAATACAGATCCTGAATTAAAATTGTTAGTGAATAAATTTATTGTTTGATTTATTTGTCCTGAACCTGCTAAAGCAATACTTCCACCATTGCAAATTGCCTGATTAGAAGGCGTTACACTTACACCGGTTGGCAATGGATTAATATTAACTGTTTCACTTCCTGTAAGGTCTGCTGAAATACTTGTACATTTTGAATCAGAAAGTGAAGTTATTGTATATGTAGTGGTTGTTGCAGGATGTACTGTGAAACTAAAAGTAGAATTACCTGTGCCTGAAGTTTGCTGACCATCGCTTAACTGAAGTGTCCACGCTCCTTGTGCAGTAACATTTCCTGAAATTACATTTGGTTGCAAACTGCATGAAGTAGTTGAACTGCTTGTAATTACTGCAGTAGGGCGAGAATTTACGGTAACAGAAACTGCTGTTGAAGTTGCAGATGAACAAGATGTTACCGAAGCAACAACATCGTATGAGCCGGCGTTTGAAAGTGCAGCATTAGAAACTGTATATGATGCAGATGTTGCTCCGGCAATATTCACGCCGCCCTTTCTCCATTGGTATGTTACACCTGAACCGGTGGCCGTTGCACTTAAAGTGAAAGAACCGCCTGCACAAATTGTTTGCGCAACCGGCTGCAATGTAAATGCAGGTGGAGTATTAACAGTTAATGTTGCCGCTGAAGATGTTGCAGAAGAACAAATATTTGTTACCACTACAGTATAAGAACCGGCATCAGCGGTTGTTGCTGAATTAATTGTATAACCAGAAGAATTTGCTCCGGCAATATCAACTCCTCCCTTCTTCCACTGATAAGTGGGAGCAGGTGTGCCTGTTGCAGTTACAGTAAAGGTTACAGGTGAACCAACGCAAACCGTTTGTGATTGAGGATTAACACTTATTGATGGAGCAGTGTTTACTGTTAAATTAGCAACGCTTGATGTAACATTTGAACATCCGGTGTTTGAAACAACCACATCATAATCTGCAGCATCTGCAGAAGCTATACTGTTTATTGTATAAGATGCAGTAGTGGCACCGGAAATATTTGAACCGTTTTTACGCCATTGATAATTCAGGTTTGTTCCAGTTGCAGTAACAGTAAATGTTACCGAGGTACCGGCGCATTGTGTTGCCGAAGA
>JAFDXB010000047.1 GCA_018268175.1 Bacteroidota bacterium
AACCTTGACGTTTTGTCAAAAATAGGTAAAAGTTACCAAAATGGGAAATTTATTTGGCTGCTTCAATTAGAGAAGAGGTTTGTCTAGCATTTCTGCCAACGGTTTACGGCTTGGCGATGTGGCGGATTTTTAGCACAAAAGTTCAATAGAATTACTGCTGTTGAACCTTGCACAAATGTTTCATAGAAGTACTTCAGCCGCCATATTGCCAAACCGATGTTAGTGGCAGTTTTATTTGTTTTCGTAATTCTTCATTTATATTTTCTTTTGTCAACCCGACTGTTTTTAAGGTTGTCCAAAGTTCATTTTCAGTCTTTAATAACTCCATTAACTTTCCTTTCCCATAAACTCTTAATGTCCTTTCCAAAATTAAGGCAGAAGTTAAATATGGAATTGAGGTTTCGATTTCAAAATAATTTCTTTCATATGCGTCTGTATGTGTCGCAAAATTGTAATCTTTATTCTCATTTAGGAATTTGTCAAGTTTGTTTCTGTGCCATTCATAACTATATTTTCCGCTTCCCGCCATCAATGTAGCCAATCCTTCGTCAATAAATTTGTCAATTTTAGGGAAAAGATTACTTGTATAAATATGAATTATTTCATGTGTATAAATTTCAGAGTTATTTCCAGAAAATAAAATATTTCCGTAATCAGCAAGTCCACCGGTTTTGTCAACATACATCATTGGATTGTAGTCAAACCCTTTGATTTCAAAAAGTTCTTTTGGGTTTATACAAGAATAATAGGTAATTGCAATTGGTTTACATTGAAAGAAGTTGCAAATTTTATCAATGTCTTTTTCCTGTTCAGCGATTTCAGTATCGTTAATAATTTTATAGGGTGATATTTTATAGGTTAAACTTCCTTTTGTAACAGTTTTCCATTTTTGAGTTGTGAAGTCAAGGTATCTGCTGAACAAAACTTTGTCTTGGTGAATATTTGCAATAATGTTATATATTGATTTTAGCTGATTTTCTTTCGTTTCATTGTTATGTCCGATAAAAGCAATTTTCACAACTTTTTGACTTGGCTTTTCTGTCGGAATAATTTCCATTAAAGTTGGTCTAAAAAAATCGCTTCCGTACCTTGAGTTTTCTATGTTGTAAATATCAAGATAAGGATAAATGAATTTTTGAAAATCGGATTGAAGCCAATTTTTATTTTCAGTCAACGAAATGTTTTTAGTTTTTAGAAACTCTGTCAAAGTTTCAATAATTGTCTGATTGGTTTTGTCAGTCTTGTCAATAATTGGCGAAACGGTCAATTCAAATTGATATTGCTTTGGTTCTTGTCCGTTACAAGCCAATGTCAAAAAAGTCGTTAATATGACTAAAATATGTTTCATTGTTCAGTTCTCAAAAATTGCCACTAACGTTCGAGTATTTGCGAAGGCAGGGAATTCATTGTTTGTCCAGCCGGTACAAATGCCCATTTGAAAATATGTTGTTGAAGTTAATAACTAAAGCTGAACATTGAACGTCGAGTCCGAACTGTTGCTGATGCTTGCACATAGCTGATGTTACATTGTCCAGCCCTGCTTTTGCAAATACTTTTGTTGTAAGCAGTTTTTTATTCGCTAAACTCAAGAATGCCAAAAACGGTTTTATAGTTTCCTTTCTCAATGTCCGCTTGATTTCTGTTAAATATTATGTACTCATTTTCACTTGCAGTCATTTTATTTCTCATTGGTAAATCTGTCTTATAGATACCTATGCGTATAGCTTTGTCCAAGTCGTATTGTTGCATCGGTGCTAAAGCTAAAATCCTTAATGTGTCTCCAGTAGATTTGTCTATACCGATAAATTGCTTATAATAAATTTTATCTTCTGCAAGGTCGTCACCGCCTGAATAGGATAACAACTCTATTTTTGTTCCAGCTTTTATTTCTGTAGGAGAAAATTTAAAATCTTTCAACTTCACAAATTCATAATCGCTGCCTGTTCTTTTTGGTTGAGACTTGCTAAGTTCTTCATATTTGGTTTTAAAACTATTCTGCGCACTTTTCATTTCAAGCTCTTTTTCTTTAATCAATTGCAGCTTTGGAAATAGTAAGTCTTTTGCCCTTTCAAACCTATTGTCTTTATTGTCAGCAAATATTTGGATAATCTTAGGAAATTCATTTTGATAGGCGCCATTAAATGCTTTTACGTAGTCAAGCGTTTTGTTTTTGAAATTTATGTCATTGTCAAATTCTATAAGACCTTCAATGTTTTTTTCTCTTTCAATGTTTTTGCTTTTCGAATATTCAAGAAGTGTCAGTAACTCTTTGGTGTCAATTACCACATTGTTATTTTCTTTAACTGCTAGAATTGCTATTGTCAGCTTGTCAATGAATTTTTGTTGCGCTGGTTTGTTTAGAGAGATTTGAGCGTTTACAGCATCATAAAAATCAAAAGCCTTTTGCGTGTCCACTGTTGTCTGCTCACAAGAGCATAGAAATATAAAAAGTAAAAGCGTTAGCAGAATTGAATTTCTCATAATGTTTATTGATGTAGGGTGTCCGGTTAAATTGCTTACAACGCCCCGGGCTTTATGCAGGTGGGGATTAGAATTCCTTCAGCCCAACCGACGGTCAACCCATTTTTTATTTGATTGTTGAAAGTATGAATAAATGTTGATAGTAAAATGTCAGCCTACCGCTGCCCAACAAAGAACTACAGCCGACGAATTCCGTCCCGCCCCACTTGCATAAAACCCTTG
>JAFDXB010000048.1 GCA_018268175.1 Bacteroidota bacterium
ACTGCAAGTTGGGCAGCTATCTGGCTCGCATCCTTCTTATTATACCCTTTTCCTGTTGAAATTTGTTCACCATCAACAACAGCCGCGATAGTAAACAGGCGCCTGCCGTTTTCAATTTTTTCATTTAATGTTAAAAACTCCAGCGATTTACCGTTTTTATTGGCCCAGCCGTAAAGTTTGTTTTTTATATTAATTTCAACCGACTCAAGATCCTCAATAAACAAGTGTGGCAGAATAATATATTCTTCAACCCATCTGGAAGTTTTTTTATAACCAAGATCGAGGTAAACAGCGCCAATCACAGCTTCTAAAGTATTGCCAAAAATCTGCGATGATTTTAAAGCATTATCGAATTTATTGTAAAAGGTAATTTTTTTCAGGCCCATTTTTAAAGCTATTTCATTAAGCTTTTGCCGGTTTACCATTTTGCTGCGCATTTCGGTTAAAAAACCTTCGCCTTTGTATGGATATTTTTTAAAAAGATGATGGGCTATTATTGAACTGAGGACGGCATCTCCCAAAAATTCGAGGCGTTCATTATTTTCGTCTGCCCCTTCCCTTACCGATCGGTGGCTAAGCGCAATTTTGTAAAGAGCAATATTGCGTGGTATAAAACCCAATACATTTTTTAGCTCATTTATAAAAGCTTTGGTTCCTTTATCGGCAAATGAATTTTTAAAGTATCTGAGAGGATTGATATAATATTATTTATTCGAATTTATATCATTTTTCCTGAATGCTATTGTTCATATTTTTTTATAACAACAGAAGCATTATGGCCACCAAAGCCAAAAGTATTGCTGAGAGCAGCTTTCACTTCTCTTTTTTGAGCCTCATTAAAAGTGAAATTCAGTTTGGGATCTAGTTCAGGATCTTCGGTGAAATGATTAATTGTTGGAGGAACAATACCTTGTGTAACTGCCATAATACAAGCAAGTGCTTCGAGAGCGCCTGCAGC
Source organism: Bacteroidota bacterium (assembly GCA_018268175.1). Taxonomy (GTDB): domain Bacteria; phylum Bacteroidota; class Bacteroidia; order Chitinophagales; family Chitinophagaceae; genus Ferruginibacter. The sequence goes on from JAFDXB010000048.1 coordinate 959, forward strand.
ACCAAGGCAATGGCCGGTCATACTTTTTGTAGAACTGATATTCAGGTTATAGGCATGATCTCCAAATACATTAAGTATTGCTTTTGTTTCAGAAATATCCCCTAGAGGAGTAGATGTTCCGTGAACATTAATGTAGTCAATATCTTCAGGTTTAAGGCCTGCATCATCCAGTGCTGCATGCATAACATTTTTAGCACCTAAACCTTCAGGGTGAGGCGCTGTAATATGGTGTGCATCTGCTGTAGCTCCGCCACCGGCGATTTCGCAGTAAATTTTTGCTCCGCGTGCAAGAGCGTGTTCAAGGCTTTCTAAAACAAGAACACCAGAGCCTTCGCCCATTACAAAACCATCACGGTCTTTATCAAAAGGCCTGCTTGCAGTTTTTGGATCATCATTTCTTTCGCTGAGAGCCTTCATTGCATTAAAACCACCAACTCCTGCTGCGCTGATTACTGCTTCGCTTCCGCCGGTAATTATAACATCGGCTTTGCCGAGACGAATATTATCGAAGGCAGTAATAATAGCATTTGTTGAAGATGCACATGCGCTAACAACAGCGAAGTTCGGTCCTCTGAAACCATGCCGCATTGATATATGCCCTGCGGCAATATCAAGAATCATTTTTGGAATAAAAAAAGGATTGAATCGCGGTGTGCCATCGCCGGAGGCAAAATTTATTACCTCTTCCTGAAATGTTATAAGACCGCCAATGCCTGAGGCGAAAATTACTCCAACACGATCGGGATCACAATTTTCAGAAGTTATCCCAGCATCTTTTACTGCTTCATCGCTTGCCACAAGTGCAAACTGACAATAGCGGTCAAGCTTTCTGGCTTCCTTTTTATCTAAATAATCTGTGGGATTAAAATCTTTAACCTCACAGGCAAAACGTGTTTTAAATTTTGTTACATCAAATTGCTTGATATAATCGCAGCCGCTTACACCATTTGCTAATCCCTGCCAGTATTCCTGAACAGTATTCCCAAGGGGAGTAAGGGCACCAAGGCCGGTAACGACTACTCTCTTTAAATCCATATTTTGCCTGTGAAAATTATAAGATATTACTTTGCATTTTCTTCCAGGTAAGAAACAGCCTGACCAACTGTAGTAATGGTTTCAGCTTGTTCATCCGGAATAGAAATGTTGAATTCTTTTTCAAATTCCATAATCAATTCTACGGTATCGAGACTATCGGCACCGAGATCATTAGTAAAGGAAGCTTCAGGAGTAACTTCTGATTCATCAACTCCTAATTTGTCAACAATTATCTTTTTAACCCTTGTTGCAATGTCTGACATGATTATAATGTTTAGTTAATACAGTTGCAAAAATATACTTTTTGGTCTAATTACAAACAATTCCTGAAATAACCTTAAAAGTATGTTCAGAAGCGGATTTTAGACCGGCAATTTTACCCTTATGCTTATATTATGCCAAATGTTTTAGGTTCTCATGCAATTATAATTAATAAACTTTAATGTATATTGTAAGCCGAAAAATTCATTGTTTAAGATGGGGTTACGGCAGATAGATCACGGATCAAAAGAATACAGGCAAATGGTGAGCCTGAGAAATAAGGTTTTAAGGGAACCGCTCGGACTAAAATTTTCTCAGGAGGAACTTGACAAAGAAAAAGATGATATCCATATTGCTGCTTTTGAAGATGATGAACTTTTAGGCTGCTGTATTCTATCGCGTGTAGATAAACAAACATTTCGCCTTCGGCAGATGGCAGTTCTTGAAAATAATCAGCACAAAGGAATTGGCGCCTCCCTTCTTAATTATGTTGAAAATATCGCCCGCGACCGCGGAGCAACAAAAATTATGATGCATTCACGTGCAACCGCTGTTGGTTTTTACAGCAAAATGGGCTATAAACTTTATGGTGAACCTTTTATGGAACTTGGGATACCGCATCGTTTTATGCAAAAAGTTATCAATACTTTTAATCACGATTTATCCTGATTTCAAATTTTCAGTTTTATAAAATTTTTTCAGGAAAAACCTTTGATTTTATTGTATCGCTCCTCCGGAGCTTGGATGGATTTTGAAATTTGTTGTGCTATTAATATTTCGCCCCGCCGGGGCTGGAGGTAAATCATAGCCTCATCATAAAAAAAAATTATAGTTTAGACTATATTTTACCACAAAGGAAACAGTAGTTTAAAAATAGAGGTCTCAGAATTTTTTACTTCAATAAATATTTATCCTGATTTGCCGATTTTCCTTTTTAAAAAATTTCTTGCCTCAAATATTTCTTGCTCACTAAATGCCTCTTTTGGTATAATAAAAAAAGAACGTGGATTGAAATATAAATGAAAAAAATGGGGGCTTTCGATCCATGAAGATAGTGAAGTCCATGGCCATGAATTTTCAGTTCTCCTGTTTTCAAGAACTAAAGTTTCTTCCGTAAAATCAACCCGCAATTCATCTTTAAAAGTTTTGGATTTTTTGTATATCATCCTTGGCAATAAATACCAGAAAATTATCATTACAACAAACCATAAAAAAGAACTTAACAAAAATGCGGATGGCGGTACTTTTTTTAAATAAAATAAAATTGCTGAAAATACAGCGAAAACATTAAGGATAATAATGATTAACTTAATTTCCTTTCGGCTTATAAAATGATATCTCAAAGCCTGAATTACTTTTCCTTTATTATAAACAAACCAGTTTGAACTTACCTTCATTTTTCTTTCAAATCATTTTCTTTAATACTCCACGAAAATAAGTTCTTTCCCTTTTTATCATAGAAATCTACCTTAAATACACGATTTTTTGGTTCTCCACTTACCGAAAAATTTCCGAAATTTTGCTCTTCTATCAATGATCCCGGCACACGTAATGGGTTTTCAACTTCTCCTCCTTTAGCTTTTCCTGCACGGGAAGTGAGAGGCGAGACAGTGATATCATATAATGGATAACTTTCAGGCCTTTCTTTTTTTATAATTTCGCTATGATGCCTGTCGCCCGATAAAAATATAACCCCATTAATTTTTTGCGTCAATAAAAAATCCATGAGTTCATTAAATTCCTTTTTGTAATAAACCATGCAATCGTATGTAGTATTGTAGTTTAAAACCTGACTTCCGGAAATTATTACTTTAAAAGTTGCACGGCTGTTGAGCAATGAATTTTTAAGCCATTCCATTTGTTGCTGGCCGAAATATGTTTTTTCATCATTTAATTTGCCGTTTAAAGAATCAGCATAATCCTGATCTGTCCTGAAATAACGATTATCTGTAAGAAAAAAATCAACATCGGAAAAACTTACTTTGGTATATATTCCTTTTCCATCTTCTCCATAAGAAGGATTTAACCAGTAATTCATAAATATTTTACGGCTTTCATCTTTTAGAATATAACTTTTTGAGGCATCATTCGGGCCGAAATCATGATCGTCCCAAATAGCATATTGAGGCATGTTTGCCATTAAATTTTGCAACACTTTTTTGCTTCTGTCAACTGAAGCTCTGTAATTTAGCCCCCATTTACTTAAATAATCAACCTCTCTGGTGTACCAGTTATCGCCGAGCCAGATATTAAAATTTGCCGGAAATTTGGCCATTGTTTCAAAAATTGAAGAATCTTTTCCATAAGGTTCGCCAGGCCTGTCGTATTCGGGCTGATTGAAATAAGAACAGCTTCCGGCAAGGAAAGTGAAATCAGGCGCAGGTTTTCGAAACTGCCAGAGATCTTTGGTTTTAAATAAAGTGTTTGTGTTTACAGGTTCCTTTTTTCCGTTTATAAAAAGATCATACTTATATTCAGTATTAATTTCAAGCCCGGTTAATTCTACTTTATATGTATAGAAATCTTTTAAAGTTTGGGGTTTTATAGCAAAAACTTTTTTTGATGCTGATGGTTTTAATTCTGTCAAATGAATTTCTGCGGATGCAACAGGAGACACAGTTTCAAACCAAATTTCTGCAGTTCTCAATTCAACATTTCCGGCCCAGGGGCCGCTTTTTAATAATGATTTTTGCGCTATGCTTTGCAGAAATAAAAAACTGCAAAAAATAAAAAGGATTATATTTTTCATCAAATTAAATTTACTTTTTTAGTTTGAGATTTTCTTTATGGCGTTTATTATCGCGTTCTGTTTTTTTCTCCATGTTTTTTTTAAAAGCACTCGTAAGGTCAATGCCGGTTTGATTTGCAATACATATTAAAACCCACAATACATCTGCCATTTCATCTTCGAGAGACATATTTGATTCATTATTTTTAAACGATTGCTCACCATACTTTCGAACCATTATCCTTGAAAGTTCCCCCACTTCTTCCATCAAAATACCAAGATTTGTAAGTTCAGAAAAATATCGGACACCATGTGTTTTAATCCAGTTATCAACTTCACTTTGAGCTTCAGATAAGTTCATTTAAATTTTATTTTTTGAATCTATTATTATTGTCAAAGGCCCATCATTTATAAGGCTCACTTGCATATCTGCTCCAAACTGCCCGGTTTTACAAATCGATTTAATTTCGCTGTTAAGCGCAGAAATAAATTTTTCATATAATGGAATTGCTGTTTGCGGACGGGCAGCTTTTATGTAAGATGGGCGATTACCTTTTTTGGTTTGTGCATGAAGAGTAAACTGGCTAACTACCAAAATTTCGGCATTTATATCCTTAATACTTAGGTTTGGAACTTTTTTCTCATCATCAAATATTCTAAGGTTTGAAATTTTAACTGCAAGCCAATTAATATCTTCATCTGAATCGGCCTCTTCTATGCCAACAAAAACCAACAATCCTTTGTTTATAGAACTAAACTCCTTTTCCTCAATTTGAACAGAGGCTTTTTTTACTCTTTGCAGAACAACAATCATATATCACTATTAACAAAAATTCTTTCTGTATAAAAGAAAAATCTTTCCACATAGCGTGGGAAACTCATAAAAATCAATGTGAAACTACTCTTTAAAATCTTATCCACAAAGTGTTGATATAAACAGTAAAAAATTGTTGCCTGAAAATATATTTTCGTACTTCTACTCCTGACAAAAAAATATTAAAATATGGCAGCAAAAAAATCAACAGCAAAAGCGCTGGAATTCAAACGCCAATTTACGTCTGACTCAATTAGCGTATATGATATGTTTGAATACGACTATCGCACATCGGTTATTAAAAATCCTAGCGGCGAAATAGTTTATAAAATGGAAAATGTTGAGGTTCCAAAACACTGGAGCCAGATAGCAACAGACATCCTGGCTCAAAAATATTTTAGAAAGGCAGGAGTACCGCAGCCCGATAATACTTTAGGAAGTGAAACATCTATAAAGCAGGTTGCTCACCGCATGGCTCATTGCTGGAGGATGTGGGGTGAAAGGAATAATTATTTTGCTTCTGAAAAAGATGCTCAAATATTTTATGATGAACTTATATACTCATTTTTAAATCAGTCATGTGTACCCAACAGTCCGCAGTGGTTTAATACCGGCCTTCATGAAGTTTATGGAATAACAGGTAAACCACAAGGGCATTATTTTGTGGATGAGGCTGATGGCAAATTAAAAAAATCAACTTCCGCTTATGAGCGGCCACAGCCACATGCATGCTTTATTTTAAGTGTAGATGATGACCTTGTAAATGAAGGCGGAATAATGGATTTATGGGTTCGTGAGGCGAGAATTTTTAAATATGGCAGTGGTGTAGGAACAAACTTCAGCAACATTCGTGGAGAAGGCGAAAAATTAAGCGGTGGAGGAACTTCCAGCGGCCTTATGAGTTTTTTAAAAATCGGCGACAGAGCCGCAGGTGCAATAAAAAGTGGAGGCACTACACGCCGAGCTGCTAAAATGGTTTGCCTTGATCTTGATCATCCTGAGATTGTTGAATTCGTAAACTGGAAAGTTGAAGAAGAAAAAAAAGTTGCAGCTCTTATTGCTGCCGGATATTCAAGTGATTATGAAGGAGAAGCTTACCGCACAGTTAGTGGCCAGAACAGCAATAATTCTGTAAGAATCCCAAATTCATTTTTTAAAACTTTGGATGTTGACGGAAATTGGGAACTAAAAGCACGCAGCGATGGCCACACTATGAAAACTATCAAAGCAAAAGATTTGTGGAACAAAATAACAAATGCCGCTTATCATTGCGCTGATCCCGGTACTCAATATGATACTACAATAAATGAATGGCATACATGCCCTGAAGGTGGCCGTATAAGAGCATCCAACCCTTGCAGTGAATATATGTTCCTTGATAACACAGCATGTAACCTCGCAAGCGTTAACCTTAGAAGATTCTTTAACGAAGAGTCTTCAAAATTTGATGTTGAAGGCTTTGAACATACATGCCGCTTGTGGACAGTTGTACTGGAAATATCTGTTTTAATGGCTCAGTTTCCTTCAAAAGAAGTTGCTCAATTGAGCTATGATTACAGAACTCTCGGTTTAGGTTACGCTAATCTGGGAAGTATGCTAATGGTTAGCGGTATACCTTACGACAGCGACAAAGCAAGAGGAATTGCCGGTGCCATTACAGCTATTATGACGGGTGTATCTTATGCTACTTCTGCAGAAATGGCTTCATTTAAAGGAACATTTAAAAAATATCCTGAAAATAAAAAGCACATGCTCCGTGTAATGCGCAACCACAGGGCTGCAGCTTACGACGCAATGGATGCATACGACGGGCTTGAAATTAAACCGCAAGGCATAAATGCGAAATATTGCCCCGATTACCTTTTAACAGCAGCAACAAAAGCCTGGGATAATGCAGTTAAACTTGGAGAAAAGTATGGCTACCGCAATGCTCAAACCACTGTTATTGCACCAACAGGAACAATAGGCCTCGTTATGGATTGTGATACAACCGGCGTGGAGCCTGATTTCGCTCTTGTGAAATTTAAAAAACTTAGTGGTGGCGGATATTTTAAAATAATAAATCAAAGTGTTCCGCAGGCTTTAAAAAATTTGAATTATTCTGATACTCAAATAAATGATATTGTAAATTATGCAAAAGGACATGCCACGTTAAAAGGAGCGCCATTTGTTAATGAAGAAACTTTACTTGCTAAAGGTTTTACTGCCATTGATATTAAAAATTTGAATGCCACTTTAGGCAGCGCATTTGAAATTGGCTTTGTTTTCAACGTTTTCACCCTTGGTGAAGAATGTATGCAAAGATTAGGTTTTACCGCCGATCAGTACAACGATTTTGGATGGAATATGCTTGAAGCGCTTGGTTTTACAGAAGCACAAATTGAAGCTGCAAATATCTATGTATGCGGAACTATGACCGTTGAAGGAGCACCACACCTAAAAGAAGAACACCTTTCTGTTTTTGATTGTGCAAATAAATGCGGCTCAAGAGGTGAAAGATATATTCATGCTCACGGCCATATAAAAATGATGGCTGCTGCACAACCATTTTTAAGTGGCGCTATAAGCAAAACAATTAACCTACCAAATGAGGCTAAGGAATCTGAAATTGCTGATGCTTACAGGCTTAGCTGGGAACTTGGTTTGAAGGCATGTGCGCTTTACCGCGACGGCTCTAAACTAAGCCAGCCACTCAGCAATAAATCTGATAAAAAGAAAAAGGACTCTACTGAAGATTCACCCGAAATCCCTCAACTAATAGATATGGATAAATTATCTGTTGAGGAACTGCTTGAGGAAATAAATAAAAGAGTGCAGAACAGTGCTGATACCTCATTAAAAAGGCAATTAGCAATGATTGTAGAAAGAAGGTCGTTACCATCAAAGCGCCATGGTTTTACACAAAAAGTAAAAATAAACGGGCAGGCATTATTTTTAAGAACAGGTGAATACAATGATGGAACATTAGGTGAAATTTTTATTGATATGAGTAAAGAGGGAGCAACAATGCGCAGCCTGATAAACTGCTTTGCTATTGCGGTTTCCATAGGTTTACAATATGGTGTCCCTCTTGAAGAATATGTTGAAAAATTTGTGTTTACACGCTTTGAACCAAGCGGAATTGTTGACCATCCGAACATTAAAACAACAACATCAATTATTGATTTTATGTTCCGTTGCCTGGCTTTTGAATATTTAGGAAGAACAGACCTTGTTCATGTATTAAATAGCAATGAAACACAAAACACCGGAAATGATGACTGGGATGATTCTACACCTACAATAAATGAAAGAAAACCTGAAATAAGTAATGTGAGAGTTGTTTCTGCTTCTGCAAACAGCCGCTACGACGCTGTTAGCGCTGCAAATAAATCAATGCAGGACGACGCTCCGGCCTG
>JAFDXB010000049.1 GCA_018268175.1 Bacteroidota bacterium
AATGAAAAAATTGAAAACGGCAGGCGCCTGTTTACTATCGCGGCTGTTGTTGATGGTGAACAAATTTCAACAGGAAAAGGGTATAATAAGAAGGATGCGAGCCAGATAGCTGCCCAACTTGCAGTAGAAAAAATGGGGCTGTAGTTCAAAATAAAAGATTTCAATTCCCCTGCGGGAAAATTTTGAAATTCCCAAGGTGTTTTTCCCGCTGAGAAGTGTTTTTTTTCTCTTGCAATAATTCTAATTAGGAGGTACATTTATTGAAAATTAATTTTTATGAAATTTCTCCCGCCCTCCCCACGCAAAATAAAGTCAATATTATTTTTTGGTTTTCTACTTTTAATTTGGTTCTGTAATATTAAGCCGTTATAGAAACCAAATTGGAACAACCGGCAATTATGAAAATCATAATTTTATATTTTCAACATTAAACAGCCCATTAGATTTTAGCCACCCTGTTGCAGGAAACCGGGAATTTGGTATTTATAATACACCTGAAAATCCTGGCCGCTGGCTTATGTGTGATAATTTTACCACTTTTACAATAAGTGTTTAATTCTATACAGATTGGAACAATTAATTTTTTAATGGTAGGTTTGCACCATAACCAAAACATGTATAATGCAATTCGGTATTTTGGGAAATGGAAGCTGGGGCACTGCTTTGGCAAAATTGCTGACCGATAACGGCAATACCATTAATTGGTGGAACAGAAGTGAAAAAGCAATTAACACAATCAAAACGCACAAGAGAAATCCTCTTTATCTGCCTTCTGCAATTTTTGATGTTACGAAACTTAATTTGTCATCCGATATAAATTTAATAATAGCTGCTTCAGATATTTTGGTAATTGCAATTCCAAGTGCATTTGCAGAAAGTGTACTTGACAATTTGGATAAAAAAATATTTGATGGTAAAATTATTCTTTCAGCAATTAAAGGAATATTGCCCGGCAAAAATGTGCTTTTAAACGATTATCTGAAAGATGAATTCGATTTTCCCCTTGAAAAATATTATACCGTGATGGGGCCGTGCCATGCAGAAGAAGTTGCGGCAAAAAAACTTTCCTATCTTACTTTTTCAGGTTTAAATAAGGATGTAACAATACTGATCGCCGATTCATTTAAAACCCATTATCTAAAAACTGTTATTAATAACGACCTATACGGTGTTCAGTATGCGGCTGTATTAAAAAACATTTATGCAATAGGCGCAGGAATAGCCACAGGACTGGGTTACGGTGATAATTTTTTAAGCGTTCTTATTGCAAACAGCGCTGATGAAATGGCCGGGCTTTTAAGAAAGGCAGGAATATTAAATGCAGAAATGGGTTATATTGATCATTCCAACCCATCAACAAGTATTCACACAAATTACGCTGCATCAGTTTATATGGGAGATCTTTTGGTTACATGTTATTCACTTCATAGCCGCAACAGAACTTTTGGAACAATGGTTGGTAAAGGCTATTCAGTTGAAGCATCGCAATCAGAAATGAAAATGGTGGCCGAAGGGTATAATGCAAGTAAATGCATGAATATTCTAAATAAAACAATAAAAGCTGAAATACCTATTGCCGACACCATTTATAATATACTGTGGCAAGGTTTGGAACCTGCTGAAGGATTTAAAAAAATTGAAGAATGTTTAGTTTAATTTTTTTAGTGAAAAATAATTCTCTTATTTGAGTCTATGCGGTTAAAGAAATGGTAACCACCAAGGCCGCAAAGGAATTCCCTCAAAAGCCACAAATTTTATAAAAATTATGCGCCCACTTCAAGCCCCGGAGGGGCGAAATATTAATAGCTCACAAATCCAAAATACATCAAAGCACCATAGGAGCGATACAACAAAAACAATCACGAGGAGTCCGGACATTTATTAGCCTAACAATATTTAATTTGCTATTTTACTAAAAACAAATCAGCCGCAATTCCATCTGCAAATAAATTACCTTCTTCAGTTAGTATATAATGATTTTCTTTTGCCACTACGTGATTTCTTCCTAAATGTTTTTGAATGTTTTTTTGTAATTCATGAAATTTTTTTTCTCCAAACTTTGATTTGAAAACACTTGCATTTAGGCCCTCACTTGTTCTTAATGAAATCATTATCATTTCATTCATTTGTTGAACATCAGTTAAAATTTCTTTCGTTTGTACATGGGAGTTATCCTCTAAACTTTTTGCATATTCTATATTGTTGGCAACATTCCAGCTTCTTATATCACTGCCATTATAACTATGTGCGGCCGGGCCGAAGCCGAAATATGGCAAACCTTGCCAGTATGAACGATTGTGCCTGCTTTCTTTTCCCGGTAAAGAAAAATTGCTTATTTCATAATGGTTATATCCTGCTTTTTTTAATTCAGACATTATCAATAAAAATTGTCGTGACTGTTTTTCCGGATCAACATCAACCACTTTTCTTTGTTGTATCAAATGATGCAATGCAGTTTTTGATTCAACAGTTAATGCATAACATGAAATGTGAGGGACTTTTTGCTTAATCAATATTTCAAGATTTGCTTTAAGATTTTCATCTGAAAGAAACTGGCTTCCATAAATAATATCCACAGAAAAATTGTGGATTGGTGAATCATTTATTTCTTTTATACTTTCCAATGCTTCGCGGCTGCCATGAGCACGGTTCATAAATCTCAGCTCTTCATCCTGAAATGACTGCACCCCAACACTTAACCGGTTAACGCCTGCTTTGTGCCATAAATTCAAATTTATCGGAGTAATATCATCAGGGTTCGCCTCTAATGTTATTTCCGCCGATGGCGAAATATTAAATTTTGATAAAGCCCTAAATATCAAATCCAGTTCAACTGATTCAAGAATACTTGGTGTGCCGCCACCAAAATATATTGTATTAATTATTGTATTCTGAGGTACAACAAAATTTTCAATTTCCTTTATTATGGCATCTAAAACCCTTTTCTTATTTTTTAAAGAGGTTGAAAAATGAAAATTGCAATAAGTACAAGCTTGTTTGCAAAAGGGAATATGAATATAAATGCCTGCCAAATTGTAGTTTTACAAATTATATGAAGTACGTTGTTGCGGTTTTATTTTTAATCTTTTTCCAATCATTCTGCTTTGCGCAACAATATGATGTTTTGATAAAATTTACCGGCAAAGATAATTCCTTTAAAATTCCTCAAATTAATACTGCGTATTCTTTTGCTGATAATCAAACTGCAATAAAATTTATTGAAAACCTTCCTGAATTAATGTTTAATGCAGGCTTCCCGGCAGCATCAATTGACTCTGTGAATTTTAGTGATTCAGTTTATACCGTAAATATGTTTTGTGGCCCGGTAATCAACTCAGTATTACTGGAAAATGGAAATATTAATAAGGCTGCATTCAGATTTAATAAGAATGTCAGATTAAATGAAATCAGTAAAATTAAATCATCATTACTAAATTGGTATGGAAACAATGGTTATCCGTTTGCAAAAGTATTTTTAGACAGCATTAGTTTTGAAAAGGAAACAATGAAGGCAACTTTGATGGTGGATACAATTATGCTTTACAGATTGGATTCAATTAGAATTCACGGAAAAGCAGGCATTAGTAATTCTTATATGCACCAATATCTTGGAATACCACGGAACTCAGTTTATAATTGGCAGAAGCTTTCACTTGTTGACAAAAAAATTGCCGATAATTCTTTTGTTTCTGCAACTCAACCGTCTAAAATTAATATGTTAGGATCAGGTGCTGTTCTGGACTTGTTTTTAAAACCCAAGAAAAGCAGCAGGTTTGATATCATCATCGGTTTATTACCGGATGCTACACAAACAGGAAAACTTCTTATTACCGGAGATATAAATCTTGATCTCCAAAATACTTTTGGAAGTGGCGAAAAAATTCTCTTTAAATGGCAGCAACTTCAAAAGAAATCCCCCAGACTTAATTTGGGGTTCTCAAAACCATATTTATTTTCTACACCTTATGGCGTGGATGCATCTTTTAATCTTTATAAAAAAGATTCTCAATATTTGAAAGTAAATGCAACAGCAGGTTTGATGTATAATTTTTCTTCAGATACTTATGGAAAATTATTTTCAAATTTTCAAATTACCACATTGCTTGCAGGAGCTGTTGATACCGTAAAAATTAAATCTTCCGGTAAATTACCTGATATAAACGATGTTTCATCTGTTAATATCGGATTGAATTATTTTTCTTCTAAAACCGATTATAAATTCAATCCAACCAAAGGTTTTGAATTTGATGGAACACTTTTAACGGGTTTGAAAAAGATAAAATTAAATGCTGACATATTATCAATTTCTGATCCACAATTCGATTATAAAAAACTATATGATTCTCTTCTAAATAAGCAATATCTACTGAGATTAAATTTTGTGTTTTCCAAATATTTTAAATTAAAAAATGCATCTACTCTTAAAGTTTCTGTAAGCCCGGGATTGTTTTTAAGTCCCTCAATTTTTGCAAATGAATTATTCAGAATTGGCGGCTATAATTTACTAAGAGGCTTCGACGAAGAAAGTATTTATGCAGATAAATATTTTGTTGCTTCCACTGAATACAGGCTTCTAACCGGAATTAACTCTCATCTATTTTCTTTTGTAGATTTAGGATGGGCAGGCAACAAGATATCGAACACTTCAAATACATTTGCAGGCGTCGGCATTGGGCTGGTACTTGAAACAAAACTTGGTTTGCTAAATGTTAGTTATGCCGTAGGAAAGCAAAGCAATAAAGATTTCAGGTTGCGTGAAGCTTCCAAAATTCACTTTGGTTACATTAATTATTTTTAACTTGAAATACCTGATTTTATTTTTATTGTTATTTATTAAATGCTTTAATGCAGAAGCTCAGTTTGATTCTATCAAACAAGGAAAAAAGTTTAGCCTTAATGAATTTTTACAAGAAAGCAGCAACTTAAATATTTCAGCAAAACCGGTAAATTATGTTATTAATGAGAGGAATTTTATACAAGATGACTTCAATTTTTATGTAATACTTTTTGTTGTTTTTTATTTCGCAATAATTAAGGCAGTTTTCTCAAAATATTTTGCAACATTATTTCGGGTATTTTTCAATGCATCATTAAGGCAAAGCCAGTTAACCGACCAATTGGTGCAAGCAGCGCTACCTTCACTGCTTTATAATATTTTGTTTTCTTTCACCTTCACTTTATATATATATTATTTTATTCAGCATAGCGGCATAATAAAAATAGGAGACGATCCTTTACTTATATTTTATATTTTATTAGCTGTAGTAGTGTTGTACATTTTGAAGTGGAGTTTTATTAAATTTTTAGGATGGCTTTCAAATTTTAATAAGTTGGCCGACAACTATCTTTTTATTGTTTTTTTGCTGAATAAAATTTTGGGAATTTGCCTTTTACCATTAATAGTTTTAATTGCATTCAGTAATTCATTATTCGTGAATATTGCTTTAATTATTTCTTATGTATTGATCTTCATAATTTTTGCATTACGCTATTTAAAAATGTATGAAACAATCACCGCCGGAATTAAAATGAACAAATTGCATTTTCTGCTTCTCGTTTTTGCATTAGAGATATTGCCAATAATGCTTATTTCTAAAACAGCGGTTGAGTTATTTGTAAAATAATCTTAATTTTGCAATTCATTTGGAGAGAAAGTATGCCTAAAAAAGGAGACACCAACAAAAAAATATTGATTACATTACCTAAGCCCGAAAGCTCCAGGTCGCCTTATTTTGATTTAGCCGCAAAGTATAATGTTGAAATAGATTTTTATCCTTTTATCACAGTTGAGCCTATTCCATCTCGTGAATTCAGGAAACAAAAAATTGATATCACTTCTTTTTCTGCTGTTATTTTTACCAGTAAAAATGCTGTTGATCATTTCTTCAGAATTTGCGAAGAAATGAAAATATCTGTTTCACAGGATACAAAATATTTTTGTGTTACCGAGGCTGTTGCTCTCTATCTGCAAAAATTTATTCTTTACCGCAAAAGAAAAGTTTTCTATTCCGCAGATGGTTCAAACAAAGCATTGTTTGATGTTATCAGCAGGCATAAAGACAATGAAAAATTTTTATACCCCTGTTCTGTTGCATTCGACAGCGAAATAACAAACTGGCTTAAAGATCATAATTGCGAGTATGAAATTCCGGTTTTGTATAAAATTACAAGCAGCGATATAAAGGAAGTTGTGAAAAAGAATTATGACATAATTTGTTTTTTTACACCGGGTGGTGTTCGCAGCCTTTTTGAAAATTTTCCGAAATATAAAAAGAAAGAAACTGCAATCGGTATATATGGGTTTAATACCATTAAAACAGCCGAAGAAATGGGGTTAATTCCTGATTTTATTGCACCAACACCTGAAAACCCCGGCATGACGGCAGCTTTGGAAAAATTTATCAGCGGCTCTTCCAAAAAATAATTTCTATAACTTAGGCTATGCCTAATGAACTGATAAAAGAAAAAAGCCCTTATTTACTTCAACATGCATTTAACCCTGTTAATTGGTATGCATGGAATTCTCAATCTTTAGAATTAGCAAAAAAGCAAGATAAAATAATTCTTGTGAGCATTGGATATTCTGCATGTCACTGGTGCCATGTAATGGAAAAAGAATGCTTTGAAAATAACGGCATTGCAGCCATCATGAATGAGCATTTCATAAACATTAAAATTGACAGGGAGGAAAGGCCTGATTTAGACCAAGTTTATATGGATGCTGTTCAATCAATGACAGGGCAAGGAGGCTGGCCGTTAAATGTTTTTTTAACTCCTGATAAAAAACCATTTTTTGGGGGAACTTATTTTCCTCCGGAATCCCGCGGCCGTTATCCGGCATGGCCGGATATTTTAAAGCGAATCTCATTTCTTTGGAATAATGATAGGCAAAATATTTTAACCCAAGCTGAAAATGTTTATAATCATGTAAAAACTTCATCTGAATTAATAATCAAAACACCGGAACACCCCGAATTTTCAAATGAAGATTTTGAAACTGTTTTTGAAAACATTTTAAAAGCTGCTGATAAAGTTTATGGCGGCTTTGGCAGAGCCCCAAAATTTTTACAAACATTTACAATAAATTTTTTACAAGCTTACAGCAAATTCAAAAAAAATGAAGAAGCGGGAAAACAGTGGCAACTGAGTTTGAAAAAAATGCTTGATGGTGGAATTTATGACCAGATTGGAGGTGGTATTGCAAGATACAGCACAGATGAAAATTGGCTTATTCCTCATTTTGAAAAAATGCTTTATGATAATGCCCTTTTATTAATTAGTTTGGCAGAAGGCTTTAAAATAACAGGTAATAATTATTATAAAGTAGAAATTGAGAATACTGTAAAATTCCTTTTGCGAGAAATGAAAAGTGCAGAAGGAGGTTTTTATAGTGCAATAGATGCAGATTCAGAAGGAGAGGAGGGCAAATTTTACCTTTGGCAAAAAAGTGAAATAGATAAGATTTTAAAAACAGATTCTGAAATGTTTTGCCGTTTATATGGAGTTTCAGAACATGGAAACTGGCAGGGTAAAAATATTCTTTCAAAAATGTATCAGTTTGATGATGCAAATATTAACCGTGAATTAATAGAAGAATGTTGTAGTAAACTTTTACTTGAAAGGAACAAAAGAGTTCGCCCGGCAACGGATGATAAGATAATGATGAATTGGAATTCATTACTTATATCGGCATTTTGCAAAGCATACGAAGCAACGAATCTGGAAGTTTATAAAAATGAAGCAATAGATTTGTGTGATTTTATAAATTCAAATTTTCAGGATAAAAATGGAAATTTCTATCATTTATTTAAAGATGGTTTATCGGAGGTAGGTGCTTTTTTGGATGATTATTCATATTTTATCAGCGCCTGCATAAATGTTTATGAGATAACTGCTGATGAAAGGTTTTTGCAAACAGCAAAAAGCCTTACCGGAAAAGTAATAAATACGTTTTCTTCTGAAAATGGATTATTTTATTTCACTTCTGCCGGTCAGGAAGATAATATTGTTCGCCAGATAGAATATTACGATGGAGCGCTTCCCTCAGCAAATGCCACAATGATAAAATCATTAAATTATTTATCGGTTTGTTATGATTTACCCGGCTGGCAAAAGATTGCTCAAAGCAATTTGATCATGTTAAAAGAAATGATTTTAAAATATCCGGCATCTTTCGGAACGTGGGCTATGACAGCATTTTTACAACTAATTGGTATTAAAGAAATTCACATTTCCGGAGGGGCTTTTAACAATATGTTAGCAAATGTTTTGAAAATTTATTTGCCCAATAAAATTTTCCTGCATAATATTGGCGAGCGAAATTTGAATTTTTCATTTGATAAAACAAGAAAAGAAGCAGTGATTCACATTTGTGAAAATAACCATTGCACCCCACCTCTTAAAAGTTTTGAAGAACTGGAGAGACATTTAAACGTAATATGATAAGATTTTTACCTACAATAATTTATTCGTTTATTCGTTTTTTCTTTCGGGATTGAAAATTGTATAAATTTCAGTCAACCGAAATTAATCCAATGAAAAGAAATCAAAATATTAATAACTACATTTGCTTATTACCCTCAAAGTTTAATAAAATGATCAATCGGTTCTGCTATTTGGTAGCTACAGTAGCTGTCGTTTTTTCTGTTAGCAGTTGTAAAATGCTCAGTGGAAAGAAGAAATCAGGAACACTGCCAAATGATGGTCAATTACATGGCGTTTCTCCCGGCGCAAGGTCGGCAGTTAAAAAGCCGGTAGGCATGGTTTACATTCCATCAGGTACATTCCATATGGGGCCTTCTGATGAGGATGTGAATTATTCTTATACAACACGTAACAAAGCTGTATCTATCAGTGGGTTTTGGATGGATGCTACTGAAATTACCAATAATCAGTATCGCCAGTTTACAAAATGGGTTACAGACTCTATCGCTGCAAAGCTTATGGGTTACGTTAGGCAAGGTGCAGATGGTACTGAATATGTAGATTGGAAAAAAGCCTCCACAATTAAATGGGGTGATAAAGCTACAATTGAAAAAATTGATGCAATAATTGTTACACCGGATAACAGAATTTTTGGAAAAAAAGAACTTGACGCAAAAAAAATTCTTTATCAGTCTGAAACTTTTGATTACAAAGCTGCGGCTCAAAACCGCGATGTAAATATTCCTCGCTCTGCATTTATTGTTAAACAGCAAATTGCAGTTTACCCTGATTCTCTTTGCTGGGTTAGAGATTTTGCATACTCGTATAATGAGCCAATGGCAAAAAGATATTTCACGCACCCTGCCTTCGGTAATTATCCTGTAGTAGGCGTGTCTTGGAAACAAGCAGTTGCGTTTTGCGAATGGAGAACTCATTATTATAACTCATATTTGGAAAGCAAGAAAAAAGCGCCTGAATCAGATTTCCGTTTGCCAACAGAAGCACAATGGGAATATGCTGCAAGAGGCGGCCGTTCTCAAGTACCTTATCCTTGGGGAGGTTATTATCTTAGAAATAAAAAAGGATGTTTGCTTGCCAACTTCAAACCCGGCAGAGGAAACTATCCGGAAGACGGAGGTTTTTACACTGTAAGAGCTGATGCATACTGGCCAAATGATTTTGGTTTATATAATATGGCAGGTAATGTTGCAGAATGGACATCATCATTATATTATGAAGGTTCATACAATTTTCAACATGATATGAACCCGGATATCAGATGGAATGCAAAAGATGCTGATGCCCCAAAAATGAAACGTAAAGTTTTACGCGGCGGAAGCTGGAAAGATGTAGGTTACTTCCTGCAAACAAGCACCCGCAGTTATGAATATCAGGATACAGCTAAATCTTACATAGGTTTTAGAAGTGTAGTTGATCTTCCTGCTAATGCTAAAAAGCGTTAATATAGAAAATTTTTAAATTATTTTACTGAAAATAAAGTTTGTTTGTTGCTTTAAAGAGCGACACGGAATCTTAAACATTAATCAAATCCACAAAAACTCAAAAACACAATTCTATGGCTGCTGCTGGTAAATCCCGTCCAATTGACAGAGTACTTAACATTTTCGTATCTGCTGCGGCGGTACCCGTTCTTCTTGGTGCCCTTTTCAAAATCACTCACGCTCCGGGCGCTGACATCTGGCTTAAAGTAGGTCTTTATACTGAAGCTGCGGTGTTCCTTGCTTATGCACTTTTATATTTACTGGCTCCTCCACCGGAAGATGGTCATGCAGCTGCACCTGTTGCCGCTGAAAATAATTCTGCTTTAAAAAGCATGGACAAAATGCTTCTTGAAGCTGATATCACTCCAACAAGCCTTAAAAAATTAGGCGAAGGTTTCAACAAACTTGGAACTACTGTTGCAGGTATCGCTGATGTTGGTGATGTTGTAAAATCTACAAGCGATTTCTCTACTAAAACAAAAGAAGCTACAAACGCAATTGGTACTATGGCAACTGCTTTCAGCGCCAGCGCAAATACAATGGCTTCATTTAATAACGCTTCTGAAAGCGCTAAAGGCTTCCATGAGCAAGTAAGTGTAATGACAAAAAATCTTGGTTCTCTTAATGTTATTTATGAAAATGAACTAAAGAGCAGCAATAATTATCTTGGACAATTAAATAAATTCTACGGAGCATTGGTACAAGCAAGTGAATCTGCTTTAGGCAGCGCTAGCGGAGCTGATAATGTTAAGAATGAAACTGCTAAACTTGCAGCTAACCTTAGCAAATTAAACTCTGTTTACGGAAATATGCTTTCTGCAATGCAGGGAAGATAATTCCTAAAACTTATTTGAACAATATTCCATAAAACAATTAATATCCTTTTAATATGGCAATGCCCAAAGAGCCCAGGCAGAAAATGATCAACCTGATGTACCTTGTACTGACGGCCCTGCTTGCGCTGAACGTGTCAGCCGAAGTTATTGAGGCCTTTAAAACGGTTGACCAAAGCCTTGTAACTTCTAACGCTAATATCGAAACTTCGAATGCTACTTTATTCAAATCTTTTGCCGCAAAAAAGGCTGATGCCGCAACGCGTGAAAAAGCAATGGAATGGGGTAGAATTGCAGATGCTGCTAAAGCAGAATCTGATAAGATGTTTAATTCTATTGAAACTTTAAAAGCTGAGTTAAGAAAAGAATCAGGTGAAAACCTTGCCGAAGGTAAAACTTACAAACTTGATGATTTAAATGCATCTTCAAGATTGATGGATACCAAAAAGAAAGGAAAAGAGCTTGATGACCAACTTAAAACTTTTAAGAAAAATATTTTAAATCTTCATCCGGAAATTAAGCAGCAATTCGCTACTACTTTTCCTGTAGATGTTGATCCTAATTCACCAAACGACAGCCTTACAAAATCTTTTAGAATGATGCCAACAGTTGCTGCAATTACGCTTCTGAGCAAAATTCAAAATAATGTAAGGAATGCCGAAAATCAGGTTATCACTTTTGCCCACAATAAAATTGGTGAAGTTGCAGTGAGATTTGATAAAACAGGTGTTTTGTTAGGCCAAAGTTCTAACTATGTAATGCCCGGCCAGGAAGTGGTAATCACTGCCGGTGTTGGTGCATACAGTTCTGCTGCAGCTCCGCAAATTACAATTGGTGGCGCACCTCAGCAGGTTGTTGATGGCCAGGCTGTTTATAAAGTAACGGCTTCAGGGGCGGGGCCACGCAAAATTCCTGTTACAATTAAATACAAAAATCAGGATGGCAAGGAAATGGTTGAAACTAAAGAAATAGAATACGTTGTTGGTACTCCGGGCGGTGCTGCTGTTATGCTCGACAAAATGAACGTATTTTATATTGGAGTTGACAACCCTGTAACTATTGGTTCTCCAACAGGTTGGGATAAAACTCAGGTTTCAATGAGTGGTGGAACTATTACCGGTACGGGTTCAAACAGAAATGTAAGAGTTTCTGCTCTGGGAAAAGCTACTATTACTGTTGTTGCTGACAAAAAGCCAACATCATTTGAATTCAGAGTTAAAAGAATTCCAAACCCTGTATTTAAAGTGGGCCCTGGCGGAAACAGAATGCAATCGGTTGTATTTAAAAGCCAGAATTTCTGCCGTGCAGAGCTAGAGAATTTCGACTTCGACCTTCAATATAAAGTGGTTAGTGCAAAGGTTTATTTCTCAGGAGCGGGTTTCCCAAGTGTTCAAATGGGTACTATCTCCTCAAATAGCCTTGAACCTGTTAAATCGTTAATTAGCAAAGCACAACCCGGAACTGCTATTACCTTTGATGAAGTAAAGGTTGCAGGACCTGACGGAACTAGAACAATTGATGGTTCAGGTATAATTCTATACTAATATATTATGAAAGCAAGTATTAAATTTTTATTATTGTTGGTGTTGATAGGTGGAGTTTCATTTTCCGCTTCAGCGCAGAAGAGAAACACAAAGAAAAGAGCAAATACCAACAAAACAACTAAGGCTAAAACTCAGGCTAAAGTTCAGCCCACTACTCCTACGCCTGATACAGTTGCAGTGGCTCCGCCACCTGTAAATGATAGTTTGCCTGTAAAAGTTGTTCTTAAATCGCTTAGAAACGACTTTGGATATTCATACGACTCTTCGCTTAGTGATGTGTCGAACAGGATTTCTCTTCCTTATGAGCATTTAAGGAAAGATGATGCCGTTTACACTCAAAGAATTTGGAGAGAAATTGATACCCGTGAGAAAATTAATCAGCCTTTTAATTATGCTGCTGATGAGGATAATGGAAATCAACGTTTCATTTCAATATTGATGAAGGCTTTGCAAGACAGTGCTTTTATTGCATTTGCAGATGAAAGATTTACAGTGCCTTTATCAAAAGCTGAAATAGCAAAAAGAATTGGTGGTGAACCTATTGAAGTTCCTTTATATGATGAAAACGGAAACCAAACAGGATCTGAAATGAAAAATCCTGAAGTTAACCTTGATTCATTTTACAGATTCAGAATAAAGGAAGAAGTAATCTTTGATAAAGAAAGCTCTAGATTATTCTGGCGTATAATTGGAATTTGCCCTGTTAAAAGCATCATTACAACAATGGGTGTTTACATTGGAATTACTGAAATGTTCTGGGTATATTATCCTGATACAAGGCCTGTTCTTTCGCAATACAGCGTTTACAATAGTAAAAACTATGGTGCCCGCATGAGCTGGGAAGAACTTTTTGAAAGCCGTATGTTTCATGGTAGAATTATTAAAAGCACTTTAGATAATCCTAAGAATGATTTTATAGCTGATTACAAAGGCCTTTCTGAAAATACTATGCTTCAATTATTTGAAGGTGAAGCCGTAACTGAAAAAATATTCAATTACGAGCAAAACCTTTGGGAATATTAATTTCTCATAGATTATTTTAAAAAGAGGCTATCTTAAAAGGTAGCCTCTTTTTTTATTTTCAATTCATGTGGCAATTAAGCCTGTCATTGTGCGAATTCCTATATGTACGAATTATTTGTGCCGCTCCAGCGGAGCTTGGATGTATATTAGATTTGTGGGCTATTAATATATCGCCCCACCGGGGCTGAAGGGGGAGAAAAAACCATTTTTTTACGATAATATCTTTGTGAGTTTTTTGCGAATTCTTTGTGGACTATTGGTTCTGAATTTTTTAACAATAGAGGAATAGGGGTGGTTATCCTATTATAATTCTTCACTATGAAGACTTTTAAAAACAATTTTTGCTTTTGCTTTACCAATAACTTTGGCTAATTCTTCCTCTGTTTTTTCTTTGATATTTTTTACAGACCTAAATTCTTTTAAAAGAGAATCTGCGGTTTGTTTGCCAATACCGGATATAGATTCAAGTTCATTCTTTAATGCTCCCTTGCTTCTTTTGTTTCTGTGAAAAGTTATTCCAAAACGATGAACCTCATCTCTTATTCTTCTTATTAATTTTAAACTTTCTCTGTCCCAAGGTAATTGTAAGGATTGAGAATCGCCGGGGAAAAATATTTCTTCTTTGTTTTTGGCAAGCCCTACTAATGTCAGTTTTCCATTTAATCCTAATTCATTAATGCTTTCCATAGCAGAACTCAGTTGGCCTTTTCCTCCATCAATAATCACTAATTGCGGTAATTCGCGGTTTTCATTAATTAACCTGCTATACCTGCGGTAAACAACTTCTTTCATTGAAGCAAAATCATTAATGCCTTCAACAGTTTTTATATTAAAGTGACGATAATCTTTTTTGCTTGGCAATCCATTAATAAAACAAACCATAGCTGCAACCGGAAATGCGCCATGAATATTTGAATTATCGAAACATTCAATGTGCCGTGGAACCTCTTTAAGAAAAAGGTCTTCCTGCATTTGCAACAAAACCTGATCAACCTGTGCATCGCTTTTATCCTCTAACCTTAATATTTTTTTTGCATCTAATTCTCCCTTAAAATAGTTTACGTTCTTGATGCTCAAATCTAAGAGTTTCTTTTTTTCTCCGCCTTTGGGAACGATTAATACAATTCCATCTTCCGGAAAATCTATTTGAAAGGGTACTATTATTTCAACAGCACTGCTGGCAAATGTTTTCCGCAAATCAGAGATTGCAAATGCAAGAACATCTTCTTTTGTTTCTTCAAGCTTTTTTTCAAGCGTTACCGTATGAGTTTGCACAATTGCACCTTCATTTATCATAAGGTAGTTTACAAATGCAGTATCACCTTCTTCAAGAATTGAAAAAACATCAACTTTTTCAGTTTTATTATTTACTACAGTAGATTTTGCCTGATATTTTTCAAGTTGTTCTATTTTCTGCTGGTACATTGCAGCCTGCTCATATTCCAGCCGTGATGCGTGATCACGGATTAGTCTTTTCAACTCAGTTTTAACAGGTGCGATATTTCCTTTTAAAATGTCTTTCATTATCTCCAAGCCTTTCATATAATCTTCTTCACTCTGCAATCCTTCACATGGCCCCTTGCAGTTTCCAAGATGATATTCAAGGCACACCTTAAATTTTCCCTTTTCAATATTGTTTTTCGTAAGATTTAATTTACAAGTTCTTAATGCTACATATTCTTTAATAAAATCAAGAAGATCTCTAACCTGGCCAACCGAAGTGTAAGGCCCAAAATATTGCGACCCGTCATTAATTTTTTTTCTTGTAAAAAAAACACGCGGAAAAGGTTCATTCTTTATAACTATGTAAGGATATGTTTTGTCGTCTTTTAAATTAATATTAAAAATCGGCTTGAATTCCTTAATAAGTGAATTTTCCAACAAAAATGCATCTTGCTCACTGTTAACTATTGTAAATTCTATTCTGTGAATGCGGTTTACGAGTTCGGAAGTTTTATAATTGGTAAAAGTTTTTGAAAAATAGCTGCTAACCCGCTTGCGCAGATGTTTTGCTTTTCCTACATACAAAAGTTTATTTTCTAAATCGTAATATTTATAAATTCCCGGCTCTGTCGGAATTGATGAAGAGATTAAAGAAAATTCGGATTGCGTCACTTATCAAACCTCCATTTTATTGTTACATCTTTTTTTATATCTGAATTTGTATTCAGTTCAATTATACGGGCATAATTATTACTAACCCATGTAAGTTGAAGTATATTATTACCAGGTAAAGTTTTAATAATAAAAATACGTTCCACTTTGCTATTGTCAGGGTTTACATATACATCCCAGTGCTTTAAGCCTGATGTATCTGCAACATTTTTTCTTAGGTCGTACGTCCAAGTATATGCAGGTATTGACTGGTCTAAAAATTTACTTTCCGAAAAATGAGATTTTAAGTTTGCCGTATCAATTACCGGTGTAAGAAAATCCTTAAAGTAATAGTCCAGTGAATCAATTCCCAGCCAAACGGAATCCGTTTTTTCAGGTGTCGTTGAGATAAGTAATGGATTTACTGAAGCAGATTTTATATCGGCAATTTGGCCTTTAATGTAAGTTGTAACAGGAAAATAATTTTCAGCAGTATCATTTACCGGCGGTTGGCTAACAGGTTCTGTTTTGTGTGATTTACAGGCAACAAAACTTAATAAAATGCAAAAGAGAAATATAAATTTCATCCTGCAAAATTACGTCCTATATTCCATCAAAAGTTTGTTGTGATACCAAGTTTTAAACCCATGTTATACAATTTCTCGTTTAACATGATTTTATTGCTGTATGTAGAAAGGAATTGGTAACGGAATTGAGGTCCTGCATTTAATTTCAGGCCTTGCCGCAATTTATAAGATACAAATGTTTCTATTCCACCATTTAAATTAAATCTCCTGAGGGCGGAGCCTTCATTTACAAATGAATTACTCTCAGATGAAATTAAATAAGCATTTCCTCCGGCAACATAAGTAGGTTGAACAGAGGCGCCGGCATACCACTCAATTGATGAATTTCCTGCAATTTTGAAATCTGCACCAATTGGCACTGATAATTGATATGTGTTATTATTCAGAGTTACCTGATTTCCACTTTGTGGGATGTTAGACATATCTGAATTTCGGGTATTCAGCACCGGTTGGCTTTTAATCATATCATTCATAACTGCTTCTGCAAGAGATGAATTACCGGCTTCAAAAGTATTGATATAATAATTTGTATAATTGAGTTGCAAACCGGCTTTTAATCTAAAGTTATCGTTAATTGAATAAAGAATATTTCCTCCGGCTTCTATATTAAGGCTGTTTGAAAGGTTTGATACAACAGTGTTTTCTAAATAGCCTGCCGGCATTTTGGAAAATGTTTCACTACTTTCGTTATTAGAATGAATTCTATACCCTATTGACGGTGTTGCATAAAATTCAAATGAAAATTTATCATTGTCATTGTTGTTTAATGAAGCAACAAATTCATTTATTTTTTGATTATAGAGGCCGGAATCAACATTTTTTATTGAGCCGGAATTAAAGTTTTCATTTGTAGCCTGCGAAAATTTTAAAGTTCGTAAAAGCCTGCGAATCTCCGTATTTTCAGGTTTTGAATAAAAGGAAAATAATTTATTGTCAGGGTTACCTTCTGAAATAAACTGCTGATCAACAACAGGCTGAACTTCCGGAAGAAAAACCTCAACTTTTTTACCCGGTAGATTAACATCAGTAGTATTTTCCTCTATAGGCTCACTTGCAATGTATGGGTATCCTGCGGATGATTTAAGTAATTCTTTTTTACTTATTTCTTTTCTGTTTGAAACACCAATAAACATTATAGAGCTAATGAGAACAAGCAGCATAGCAACAGACGGCCATTTTTTTGCCGGATGCAAATTATTATAAAGGCTCGTCCACACTTTATGAGATGGGTACATTTTAAAATCTTCTGTTGATTCTTTCAGAAAATTTTCAAAATTGCCGTTATAGAATTTATTATCCATTATTAAAACTTAGGGTAAAGCAAAAGAAATTTTTGCTCCCGGTTTATCAATAATTTTTTTCTTTATCAATATATCCTCAAGCATTGCCTTAGCCCGGGTATATTGGCTCCGGCTTGTGCTTTCTTCAATTTCCAACATTGAAGCTATCTCCTTATGAACGTAGCCTTCAATTGCATAAAGGTTCAAAACTGTTCTGTATCCAAGGGGCAGCATTCTTATACATTCAACAATTTGTTTCGCTTGTAAAATGCTCGGAATATAATCCTCTCTTTGATACAAAAATGCAGCATTCGAAATATCAACAGTATCATTGAATTTTTTATTCTTCTTGATAATATTAATACAGGTATGTACAATAATCCGGCGTATCCAGCCTTCAAGAGCGCCTTCGTTTCTATATTGGTGAAGCTGAGAGAATACCTTTATAAATCCTTCCTGCAACATATCCTCCGCATCTTCTCTGCTTTTAGAAAAACGGTAACATACACCAAGCATTTTAGGGCTGTACCTGGCGTAAAGCGCTTCCTGAGCCGTTGCATTTTTTTTAATACTTCCGGCAAGCATTTGCTCTTCGGTCATAGATAAATAGGTTGATTCTCCATAAAAATAGGCAAAAAATGGTTTAATTCTGCTGCATTTACTAATAAATTCATCCTTTTGGGGTATTTATTTCTTTTCATGAATAACCAGATTAAAAAAATTATTTAAAAACAACAGTTCTACACCACATTGCTTTTCCAAATTTGTGTATAGTTCATTCTAAAATTCAACTATCAAACTTTCGCAAGACATTTCATCAGGTTTTGGAATACCCATAAGCTGAAGAATGGTGGGAGCAACATTTCCTAAAATTCCGTCTTTCAATTTTTCAGCTCCATAATTATCAACTAAAAAAATTGGAACCACATTTTTTGTATGAGCTGTATTAGGGCTGCCGTCTTCATTTATAATATAATCAGCGTTGCCATGATCAGCCGTAATAAGTAAAGCATAATCATGCTCCAGAGCAACTTTTACTATTTTTTCAACGCATTGATCAACT